>CALMLJ010000693.1 GCA_937868025.1 uncultured Acidimicrobiaceae bacterium | reverse complement strand
GATGGGCGAAGGTCGACGCCCTCGACCCCGACCTCGTGCCGGAGTGGCTCACACCGGCAGAGCGGGAGCGTCACCGGTCGTTGCGCCAACCGGTCGATCGGCGTCAGTTCGTCGGCGCCCGACAACTGCTCCGCAACACCGTGGTCGAACTCCTGGGTTGCAGCGCTGACGACGTCGAACTCCACCAGCAGTGCGATCGCTGTGGCGGCGCCCACGGGCGACCGACGATCCGCATCGCTGGTCGGCCCGGGCCGCACGTCAGCACCACCCACGCCGGCCGCCTCGTCGCCGTGGCGATCGCGTCGAACCCCGTCGGCGTCGATCTCGAACCGGTCGGCGACACCAGCACGGACACCGGCGACCTCGTCACCTGGGTCCGCACCGAAGCCGTGCTCAAGGCCACAGGGCACGGGCTCGACGTCGACCCTCGGCTCGTGGGCATCAGCGGCCCTGACGCCGCGCCGCGGCTGGAGACGTGGAACGGTCCCGGCCGGCGACCGGCGGTGACCCTGACCGACCTCGACCTCGGCGGCGGGTTCGTCGGCTGCGTCGCCCGTCTCGGGCGGGGCCGGGCCGGTGTCGACGTGGCCGAACGCACGCTCGCCGTCCTGCCCTCCCCGAGCTCGACGTCAGAACCGGCTCGTTGACGCCGGGAGCGCCGCCTCGCGGAGCCACGCGTCGAACAACCGCTCGAGCGAACGGCCCGCAGTCGCGGCGGCGAGGTCTTCGAAGTCGCGGGACGTGACGATGCCGTGGCGGTGGATTCGGGTCCAGCGGCGCAGCAGGTCGAAGAACGCGTCGTCGCCGACAACCCCACGCACCCCGTGCACCGCCAACGCACCCCGTTTGTAGACCCGGTCGTCGAACATGTCGGCCGCGCCGGGATCGCCCACGACGAGGTCCTCGGGCAGCGTGCGCAGCCGTCGGAGGTGCGTCGACGCCATCTCGTCCGCGGACGGACCGCCCGACGCCTCCGACCAGATCCACTCGGCGTAACAGGCGAACCCCTCGTGCAACCACACATCTCGCCAGTTGGCCGCCGTCACGCTGTTGCCGAACCACTGATGAGCGAGCTCGTGGGGGATCAATCGGTGGTGCCGCGGTGACAGGTGGTTCGTGCCGAACATCGCCTGTCCCTGCGCCTCGATGGGGATCTCGAGCGGTTCGGCGCAGAGGACGACCGTGAACGGGGCTTCGAACGGGTACGGCCCGAAGCGGTCCTCGAACAGGCGCATCATCTCCGGGAGCCGAGCGAAGGCGACGTCGAAGTCGGCACGGTGCTCGGGGGCGAACACGGCGTCGATCGCCGGGTCCGAGCCCTCGAACTCGAACTCGCCGTACCGCCCGATGTTCACCGCCATGAGGTAGGGCGACGTGGGCTCCGGCTGCTCGTACACCCACGTGGTGGTGCTCCCGCTCGACCGTCGGGATCGCAACGATCCGTTGACCACGACGCGGTATGCCGACGACGTCGTCACCGCCACCCGGTACGACGCCTTCTGGCGGGCGAGGTCGTTGCACGGGAACCACGTCGACGCGCCGCTCGGTTGCGACGCGACGAGCACACCGTCGGTGAGCTCTTCCCACCCGACCGGCCCCCACACCGACGACGTCGGACCGGGCGTCCCCTGATAGCGGAACTCGACGTCGACGGTCCGGCCTACCGGGAGCGACACCGTCGGCTCCACTCGTACCTTCTCGGCGCGCTGCTGCCAGCGGGCCGCACGACCGCCGACGGTCGCCTTCGTCACCCGGAGACCGGCCAGGTCGAACGAGACGCGACGCAACGTGTCGGTCGGGCGAATCGTGATCCGGGCACGGCCGTCGAGGCGGTTGGAGTTGATCGAGTACTTCAGGTCGAGGTCGTAGTGGAGGACGTCGTAGCCGAGCTCGCCGCGCTCGGGAACGTAGGGGTCGAGACCGTTGGATGACGCCGGCATCGCCGAGGTCACTCCTCACCCCCGGCGGTGCCGAGCCACGGTGCGATCGGGTTGCCGGCCCAGCGGGTGCGGTCGGGGACGTGCTCGCCTCGCATGACCAGCGACGCCGGCCCGATCGTGGCATCGGTGCCGACCGACGCAGCGGGGAGGATCACACCGTGGGGGCCCATCGTCGCGCCATGGTCGAGCAGCACGGTGCCCGTGCTCATCACACGATCGTGGAAGAGGTGGGTCTGCAGGACGCAGCCTCGGTTGACGCTCACGCCGTCGCCGAGCTTCACGAGATCGGCTTCGGGCAGCCAGTACGACTCGCACCACACCCCTCGGCCAACACTCGCCCCGAGGCTGCGCAGCCACATCGAGAGGGCCGGCGTGCCCATGGCGGCATTGGCGAACCACGGCGCCGCCACCATCTCGACGAACGTGTCGACCACCTCGTTGCGCCACACGAACGAGCTCCACAGCGGGTGTTCGTCCTCGGCGATGCGACCGACGATCGCCCACTTCGCGAGGGTCGTGACCGCCGCTGCGACGAACCCGGCCGCCAGCATCACCGCGCCCGACACGAGGGCCGTCGCGACCACGCCGACTCGGTCGGCCAGCTGCACGAGCGTTGCGACGACGCCGACGGCGATCGCCACCGAGACCATGACCGGGACGAGCCGACACAGCTCGACGGCGCCACGGGCGACCCGCAGACGCGTCGGCGGGGCGAACGTGCGCTCGTCGTCACCGTCGACCACGGTCCGCCGGAGCTTGACCGGCGGGCTCCCGAGCCACGACGTGCCGGCCTTGGACTTCTTGGGTGCTGCGGACAGGACGGCCACCAGCCCATTCTTGGGCACGGAACGGCCGCCCGCGGCCATCCCCGAATTTCCGAGGAAGGCCCGCTTGCCGACCTTGGCGTGATCGATGCGCAGCCAGCCGCCACCGAGCTCGTAGCTGGCGATCATCGTGTCGTCCGCGAGGAACGCCCCGTCGCCGACCGTGGTCATCTTCGGGAGCAGCAGCACCGTCGACGCCTCGACGCCCGAACCGATCTTCGCTCCGAGCGCCCGGAGCCACCACGGTGTGATCAAGCTGGCGTACATCGGGAAGAGCTGGGTCCGCGCCGCGTCGAGGAGACGCTCGGTTGCCCACACCTGCCAGCCGATGCGGCTCCGCACCGCGAACGTTCCCTCGCGCACACCGATGCCGAGCAGCCGCACCCCCGCCAACGTCAGGAACGCGAGCGTGACGAGCCCCGCAACCGTCGCGACGGGCACCGCGACCAATGCCCGGACGAGCGCTGAGCCGAGATCGTCGGCGTCGCGGACGGCCCAGCCGAGGACGGCGCCGCCGACCGCCGCAGCGATCAACGGGAGGAGCGCCATCGCACCCGACGCCGCTCCGTAGGCGAGGACCCAGATGGGACGCCGCGGTGGGCGCTCCTCGGGCCACGGCGGCTTCGCCTTGCTGACCCGCCGCGCCGGCGAGCCCGACCAGCGCTCCCGAGCCGGGACCCGACCGCTGACGGCCGACCCGGCGAGCACCTCGGCGTCGCGGCCGATCTCGGTGCCGGGGAGCAGGGTCGTGCGGGAGCCGATCGTCGCGCCCGCGCCGATCGTGACGCGCCCGACGCGGAGTTCGTCGCCGTCGAGCCAGTACCCGGCGAGATCGACCTCGGGTTCGACCGACGCTCCGTCGCCGAGCGTCAACAGGCCGGTGACCGGCGGCAGCGTGTGCAGGTCGACGCCCTTGCCCACCTTCGCTCCGAGGGCCCGCGCGTAGTAGCTGATCCACGGTGCGCCGGCGAGGTTCGCGGCACCGGCGGCCTCGGCCAGCTGCTCGACGGCCCAGATGCGGACGTGCACGCTGCCGCCACGCGGGTAGGTGCCGGGCCCGACGCCGCGGAGGAGCAGCCGCGCCCCGGTCGCAGCGAGCGCCATCCGGCCGAAGGGCGAGATCAGCGCGAGCCATCCGACGGCCACCCACCACCACGACACGGTCGGCACCCACGCGACGTCGGCGAACCGGGCGAGCGCTCCGGTGAGCGTGAGGGTCCAGACCAGCCAGCGGAGTCCGACGACCGTCTGCAGCGCCAACGTCAACACGAGCTGCAGCCCCTGCGTCGGGCGGGGGGTCCGCCGAACCCACGCCCGGCCCTCGGGTTGGCCGATGGCGCGCAACTCCTCCATCCGGTCCGCCATCGCTGCGAGCCGGGGGAAGCCGTAGATGTCCGCCACGGTCGCCTGGGGGTATTCCTCGCGCAGGACCGACACGAGCTGGGCAGCAGCGAGGCTCCCGCCGCCGAGCTCGAAGAAGTCCTCGTCGAGGCTCCCCACGCGCACCCCGAGCACGTCGGCCCACCGCTCGGCGAGCCAACCGACCGAGCCGTGCAACGCCGCGTCGGCTTCGTCGTCGCGCCCCACGAGGGGCCACGGCAACGCAGCGCGGTCGACCTTGCCGGACGTGCGAACGGGGATCTCGTCGCACACCGTCAGGAGCGGTACCAGCGCAGCGGGGAGCGAACGGCGCAACGACTCGGTCGCCGCCCGCAGGTCGAGGTCGTCGCCCACGAGGTAGCCGACCAGCACCTGGTGCCCGACACCGGTGTGCTGCACGACCGCGGCGGCGCTCGTCACGCCCGGAAGCTCCAGCAGCGCGGCGTCGACCTCGCCGAGCTCGATGCGACGGCCGCCGAGCTTCACCTGGTCGTCGGCCCGCCCGACGAACAGGAGCCCCTCGGGGTCGCGCACCACCAGATCGCCACTGCGGTAGGCGCGGTCCCACCCCAGTGATTCCATGGGGGCGAACCGCTCGGCGTCCCGCTCGGCGTCGAGGTAGCGGGCCAGGCCCACTCCCCCGATGACCAGCTCGCCGGTGGCCCCGGGCTCCACCTCGTTGCCGGCCTCGTCGACGACCGCGAGGTCCCAGCCGGCGAGCGGCAACCCAATCCGAACCGGACCGTCGGCCGTCAACGGTGCAGCGCACGCCACGACCGTCGCCTCGGTCGGGCCGTAGGTGTTCCACACCTCGCGCCCGCCCACAGCGACCCGTTCCGCCAGCGCCGGCGGGCACGCCTCGCCGCCGAAGATCAGCAGTCGAACGTGGTCGAGAGCGTCGGCCGGCCACAGCCCCACCAGCGTCGGGACGGTGGAGACGACGGTGATGCCGTGATTGACGAGCCACGGCCCGAGGTCCATTCCCGAACGGACCAGCGACCGGGGTGCGGGAACGAGGCAGCCGCCGTAGCGCCACGCCAACCACATCTCCTCACACGATGCGTCGAACGCGACCGACAATCCCGCCAGCACCCGGTCGCCCGGACCGAGCGGATCGTCGAGTTCGCCGGCCAGGAACAGGCGGGCCTCGGCGTCGACGAAGGCAGCGGCCGAGCGATGGGTGACGGCCACACCCTTGGGCACACCGGTGGAGCCCGACGTGAAGATGATCCAGGCGTCGTCGTCGGGAGCCACGGGGCGCCGTTCGGCCCCGTCGGCCGGATCGGTGCCGGTCCCGGTCGGCGTGATGGTGGGCCCGTCGGTCACCACCACGGTCACTGCCGCTTCGCCCAACACGAGCGAGATCCGCTCCTCGGGATCGTCGGCGTCGACCGGGACGTAGGCGGCGCCCGCCCACAACGTCGCGAGGACCGCGATGTAGAGGTCGTTCGTGCCCGACGACATCCGGATCCCGACCCGCGACCCGTGCCCGACGCCGTGGCCCACGAGTTGCTCCGCCAGCGCGTCGACGTGCGCGAGGAGGTCGCGGTACGACAGGACACCGATGCCGTCGTCGAGCGCCGGCTCCTCGGGGAACCGTTGCGCCGTGGCGATCAGGACGTCCACCAGGGTCCGCTCGGGCGGAGCGAACGGCCCGCCACGCAGCGGATCGGCCAGCACCTCGGTCATGGGGCGCAGCAGAGCCCGACGGTCACCGGGCCGTCGGCCTTGCTCGACGTCGTCGTCTCGGACACCTGCAACGGGCTACCAGAACTCGGGCCGTCCGTGCCCCTCGAACGTCGTGATCGCACTCCGCCACCTCCGGGCCCGGAACCTATGGTCGCCGAGTGAACAGCGAACGGCGCGCAGATGACGTCAGGATGACGTTCCCCCCGGTCTTGGCGACGGATTCACCCCGCGTTCACCTGAGGGTGCTTACCTCACGTCAGTCCGACTCAGGAGACCCCATGACCGACCTCCCGCAACCCGACTACGACGAAGCGATCGACGTCGTCGTCGAGAACCTCGCCGTGCACTACCCGACCATCGACCAGGCCGAGATCCGTGGCCTCGTCGCCGAGGCAGTCGCTCGAATCGCCAGCGACACGAAAGCACCGTCGTTCGTCGCGGTGCTCGCCGAGAAGGAAACCCGCGACATCCTCGACGCCAGGACGGCGACCCCCGAGATCTGATCTCGCCCGGCGTCGCCACACCTGCAGAACACGCATCGTCGCCGGTGGTGCCGACGTCACCGCCGTCGCCAGGCTCATGGGCCTCAATAGCATCGCCACTTCCCAGGGCACCTCGCCGCCGCTGGCCGGGCGACACGACACGCCGCAACGGTCAACCCATCTGGAACCAGATCACCGGCACCGCGTGAACGTCAACTCGTCAGGGACCGTTCTGGCCGCGCATCTTCTCGATCCTCACTGCGGCGAGTGTCACGAACCACCTGTAGCCCGGGAGCCCGAGCAGTCTGCACCTTCGTCCTCATAGAGTCGAACGGTGTTCAACTCTCCCGCCGACTTCGCCACCTCGTACGCGGTCTCTCCGGCTGCGGTGCCCGTGCTGTACCGTTCGCAGGCGTCAAGGCCGTTGTCGAGGAAGAGTCTGAGCACGGCTCGGCGCCGCTCGGTCCACGTACCCCCGTCGAAGGTCGGTGCGATGCTGTCGACATCGCCAACATTGAAGACTGACATCACTGGCGGATCCTCAGGTATGCGCCAGTTCAGGTCGTAGTCGAGGTCGACCAAGACCTGGGCTACAGGCAGGTTGTTGCTGAGGATCGCGCAAATCACTGGATCAGAGAGTCGGTCCCGAGAGCGGGGCGGTCGTTCTTCTCGGACTGCCTTAGCGGCTTCCTCCTCACCGCTTCTAATGCGCGCGCAGAGATCCGTGTCGCCCGTGTCGCGGACCGGAATCGCTACATCGGTGACCGCACTGTCACCAGCAACGACATCGACCTCGCGATCGGCGCCACAGGCACCGACCGACATGGCCAACGTCCACGTCACCACAACAGCGAGCGTCCGACCCCGCCACATCAGAACTGAGCCCCGATGTTGATGATGTCGCCATTGCAACCGTTCGTAGTACGCCGCAACGTCGCATAGGAATCGATGATTCTCTCGACGAGCTGTTGGTCGCCGCCGTGTTCACGTCGAATCTGCTGGCTGAATCCGATACCGATGAGGTTATTCTGCAAATCCACAGTCGTGTCCGTGCTGCCGAACTTGCAGGCCGACCCGAGCACGCCTTCCCACAACTCGGTCCGGAGCCCTAGATCCCACGCGATCTGATCTCCGAACTGAAGTGCCACTCGCCCAATGAAGAGGGCATGTGAGATCGCGTTCCTGATGGCGTCCTGCTCACTGGCGGTGATTGTGCCAAACTCGCGTGACCAGAATGATGCGTAGTAGTCGCCCTGGTTCTCCGAGTCGATGGCGATAGACATCACCCTTTGGCACTGTTCCAAGGAGAGCGGTGAGTTGAGGGTGCACTCAAAGGAGCCGGCGGCGATTCTCCCCATCTGCTCGAGGCGATCCCAAAAGCCTGGCGTGTTGCCGAACGGGCACGGTAGCTTCGCCGGGAGAATGGTGGTTGTCGGCGAGGTCGTGCCGGGCGAGGGATACTTCGGCTGATCGGGTCGGCATCTTGCAGCGCTCGGGTACGTCGATAGGTCATGCGGCACGATGGGAGACTTGGGGCCTGAGATGTTTTGCACACCGGACGGTGTTGGCGCGCTCAGCGTCGATGTTCTCGGGTGTGAGGCTCGCCAGGCTGCGTCCGCCGCGATCAGAATTTGCCCAAACTGTGGGTCAAGGACTGAGGTCTGGTATTCCGCCCACCAGACATCAAACTGGGCCTCCGCCCCGTTGTTTACAGCGATCTGGTAGAACCAGCGCCGATTGTCCTCGCGGGCCTGCGCGATCGCCGAGCCGACCGCAGCCCAGTACTCGTCCGACGACTGATAGCTCGAGGCCGCTGCCATGTGACCGTTCGGATCCCAGTTGTTGAGTGGGTTGTTGTGGGCGTAGGTGTAGCGGTTGAGGCTGATGGGGTTGTCGAGACGGCCGCCGTAGCTGTCGCGTGACGTGAACGTTGCCGTGGATGGTCGGTAGTGGCGGGCTCCCATCCAGACTTCTGCGGTGGTGGGGTCGGTGTAGTCGCCTTGGAACCCGACCGTCGTCGACAGCGACCCCGTTGTCGAGGTCTTGACCCCGAACGGGTTGAAGTTGGTGGAGTTGTCAACGAGCCCAGTCACGGGGTTGCGGAGCCCGGCGACATTGCGATGCGAGTCGACGACCGCCCACCGTGCGTTCGCACCGCCCACCTGCTTGGCCGACAGGACGGTGCCGTCGAGGCTGTGGTTCGTGACCCACGCCCCATCGCTGACTGGGTCGAGGCTCTGTCCAGAGTAGGT
The DNA here is from genome assembly GCA_937868025.1 of uncultured Acidimicrobiaceae bacterium. The sequence continues at coordinate 1,959 of CALMLJ010000693.1, read as the reverse complement.
GAACGCAGTGCCGTTGCGGGTGGCGATGCGTCCGAGGCCGTCGTAGGTCATGGTGACGGTGCCGTTGGTGAGGGCTTGGCCGTACACATCGAACGTGCTGTTGGTTGTGGTTCCGCCCGAGGTCACAGATGCCAGTGTGCCGCGATCGGTCCACGTGTAGGTCGCGCCCCCACCGGAGGTGAGCCGGTTCTGGGCGTCATAAGCGTAGGTCGTCGCGCCGACACCGGTGCGGTTGCCTGCCTCGTCGTACGTGTAGTTGGTGGTGGCGCCGGCAGTGTCGGTCCACGAAGCAAGTTCGCCGCGGGTGTTGTAGCTGCCGTATTGGAAGCCGTTGTCCGCGGGGTTGGAGTTTCCCCAGACCATGGTGCTGGTCTGGTTGCCGTCGTTGTCGTACTGGTATGCGCGGGCGTACTCGTCGCCGCCACCGTTGATGTCAGGCATAACGTCCCAGCTGGTGCGCCCATAGTCGTCGTAGCCGGTCCACCGCACTGGGGTGTTTGCCGGGACGCCACCGGGTCCGTTGGAGGCGACGTAGACGCGTCGTCCGGCGTTGTCGTAGCCGTACTCGGCGTTGCCGCCGGTGATCGGGTCGGTCTCGCCGATCAGGCGGCCGGCGTCGTCATAGGACAGGTCCGCGGTACCGGCGGGATCAGTCCGGAGGTCGAGACGGCCGTTGTCGTCCCACTTGTACTGCGTCAGTCCTCCACCGCCGTTGATGGTGCGGGGTAGCCCTCGATCGTCATAGGTCACCGTGATCGCCGAGGTCGGATGCGAGATCGACGTCGGCCGGCCGTTGTTGTCGTACGCGTACGTCCTCGAACCCGTCGCCCCGGTCGCTGATTCGGTGAGGGGACGTCCGGCGTCGTCGTACGTACGGTTCAACACGACCGAGCCGGGTTGCTGTTCCTTGGTCACGAGCCCGGCGCCGTCATAGCTTGTGGTCCACGTCCGGTTCGCTGCAGGCTGTCCGGCTGGCGCCGGTGGTTCGACCCTGGACTCGAGGAGATTCCACGACTGATAGTTGAGGATCGTGTCGAACGCCGAGGAGGATGCTGCGTTGCCCCGCGCGTCCCGGACCCGGGTGTTGTTGCCCGCAGCGTCGTAGAACAGCTCGGTCGACGCACTGTCGGCACCTGACCCGACTGTCACCTTCTTCATCCGCCCTGCAGCGTCCCACTCGACCACAGCAGGGCGACCTTCGGGCGACGTCGTCGACGTCCGCATGCCGCGACCGTTGTAGGTCATGACGGTCGCCAATGCAGGTTGGGTTCCACCTGTGCCCTTGTTGATCGACTTCGTCTGACGGCCAGCCTGGTCAAACTCCGCGATTGTCTCGATGTTCGTGGCGTCGGTGGTCTTCACGGTCTCGCCGAAGCTGTTGATCGTCACCGACGACGTGTGGAACAGGGGGTCCGTGACCGTGAGCTGCTGGCCGGCGCCGTTGAACGTCTTGGTCGTCAACTTCCCCAACGGGTCCTTCGCCCAGGTCTGGTTGCCAACCGAGTCGTAGTCGAACGTCGACGTGAGCATCTTCGGCAAAGGCACTCCAACCTCGCGCAACTCTGTTGTCTGGGTGCGAGTCCGGTTCGCCATGTCGTACGTGAATCGCGTCACGGCCCCGGTGGGATCAATCGTCCGCACCTTGTTGCCGACCCGATCGAAGAACGTGGACGTTGTCACCGTCGAGCCCGGGGCCGATCCTGGTGTGACCGCTTTGTAGTTGCGGTTGAGCTTGTCGAAGCTGAACGTCGACGTCTTGCCGCGCCGGTCCACAGATGTGATCAGGTTGCCGACCAGGTCATAGGTCGAAGACTGTGTCGGTGTCATCGCTGTGCCACCGGGCGGCGTGTACGTGGGGAACGTCACCAGCGTTTCGCGGCCCTGCTCGTCGAAGGTGTGGGTCGTCACGTTGCCGCGAGCGTCGCGCTCGTGGGTCGTCTCACCGAACGCGTTGTACCC
>CALMLJ010000692.1 GCA_937868025.1 uncultured Acidimicrobiaceae bacterium | reverse complement strand
ACCAGACGGTCGAATTGCCCACGGTCGAACGCCGACCCCTCGCGGCGCACCCGGTGAGGGTCGACGGTCAGGATCCGGTCGATCTTGGCGTAGCTGGGTCGGAGTTGCGGGTCCCATGCTCCGGTCCCGACGGCAACGCGCTCATCCGGCGGGCCGTGATCCTTCGAGGTCAGGGCCACCGCGGCGAGCTGGGTGCCGATGCGGCCCAGGACGACAACGGGCCGATCCTTCCCCTGGCTCGGGTCGTCCTCGAAGGGCACCCACGTCCACACCACCTCGCCCGGGTCGGGCTGGCCGTCGGCACGGGGTGCGTACTCGACCGCGAGGTCGGTCGGCGCGACCGGCGCGGAACGACCGCGCCCGCGACGACGAATTCCTTCGAGCAGCTTGGTGATCATCGCCGGTCCTGCAGGAACGGGAATCGAGATCGCACCCCCGCGACGACGCCGGCGTCGACATCCGTCACCAGCACCGTCTCGACGCCGGCGGCCGACACCAGGACCTCGCCCAGCGGATCGATGATGGCTGAATCGCCCGTGTAGTCGAGCCCGTCGGCAGTGCCGACGCGGTTGACGCCGGCGATGAAGCACTGGTTCTCGATGGCACGCGCGACAAGGAGGGATGACCAGTGCCGACGTCGGGCCGCCGGCCAGTTGGCGACGACCAGGAACAGGTCGGTGTCGGGCCCACGGGCCCAGAAGTCGTCGGCGAAGCGGAGGTCGTAACAGACGAAGGGGGTGACCCGAAGACCCTCCACCTCGAAGGAGACGAGGTCGTCTCCGGGTACGAACTCGAGGTGCTCGCCCGCATAGGTGAAGGGATGCCGCTTGTCGTAGGTCACGAGCTGTCCGTCGGGACCGGCAGCCGTGAACCGATTGCGGGCCTCACCGGTCGCTCCATCGACGACGGCGATCGAACCGGTGATCCACACACCGTGCGACGCCGCTCGCTGCCGAACGAACTCGGTCGTCGGGCCGTCCTCGGCCTGGGCGATGTCGGCGGCGACCGTCGAGAACCCGGTCGAGAACATCTCCGAGAGGACGATCAACGATGCCCCGGACCGGGCTGCCAGTTCGATGAGCGGATCGACGTGATCGTGGGTCGCAGCTGCGTCCTTCCACACGATGTCGTGCTGGATGGCCGCGATCTTCATGGCGCGCCCCCGCCGCTCGACAACAACAACATCACGATGAGGCTAGCGGGGAGGCGGCGCGAAACCCGCCCGGACGACGTTGCGTCGGAAATTCTCAGGCGTGTCGGAGCTGCAAGTTGTTGCAGGCTTCGCAGACGGTCTCGGGGATGACCCCGAGTCGCATCAGGCCACGGAAGATGGTGCACCCGAGGCAGAATCCGACGAACGCTTCCAGACTGGCCGCCACCAGGATCATGGCGACCAGCACGTTGGCGACCGTCACCGAACCGAACCCGAAGTGCGCGACGACGGCCGCGGTCGAGAGGGTGGCGCCGATGCCCTGCGCAAAACGCTTGGGCGGCCCGGCCGTCGGCCGAGCGGCGAGCGGGAGGCGCGGCGTGATCACATCGGTCACGACACGCCCGAGCGGGCTGAGCGTGGGACCGGTGAGCACCCGGGCCACGAACCCGTAGGCGAGGACCGCGACGAGCCAGGTCTGGCCGGCGAACAGGATGATCGCCGCCATGACGACCACTCCGGCCGCCACCAAGCGTGCGGAGACCTCGTTGACCGGATCGGGAAAGGAGAACAGTCGTGACCTACTCACGGTTCCAGGATAGGACCCGATACCCGACCAAACAAGTCGGGATTACGGAATCCATCGGGATTCGAGGATCAGATCGCCTCGAGGTGACGCAGCAGTTCGGAATCCTCGCCGAGGTGGCGGCGGAAGGTCACGAGGTCGTCGTGGGTGATGGCCGGTAGGCCGTCGTCGACCGGTCCGGTCACGGCGGCCGTCCACATCGACACCTCGATACCGACCGCCAGCAGCATCACGATCATGGCGTCGTTCGCTTCTTTCACGAAGCGGCTTCCGCAACTGGGGCACCGGATCACGCAGACACCGCTGTCCTCGTTCTCGCAGATCCGCAGGACGACCCGGTCGACCGGCAGTTCGATCTCGCCGCACTGGTCGCACGTCGTCTTCAGGAAGGTCACCTCACCACCCCACATCTGCCCATTGGTCGCCGTCGATCTCTCCGGGATCGCTCACCGAGAACACCTATCGACCGTCGCGAACCGGAGATGAGGCGCGCGGACACGATTGGGTCGGAGCGCCCATCGACGCGCCACCCCGAGCAGCGATGCACCGGGGACCGAGGTCGAGAACCCGTCGTCGGGTGAGCGACAATGGACCCCATGACCCAGGCCGCTCTCACCTCCGATCTCGAGTTCGCTGTCGACGTGGTTCGCCAGGCCGGCGAGTTCACGATGACCCACTTCCGCGCCGCCGAGCTCGAGATCAT
>CALMLJ010000691.1 GCA_937868025.1 uncultured Acidimicrobiaceae bacterium | reverse complement strand
GGCGAGGGTGTTGGCGGTGGCGAAGCGGATCGAGAAGTTCGTGCCGACGATCCCGGCGCGTCATTGGGAGTTCCTCGAGGACTTCGTGCGTGAAGTCGTCGCTGACTGCAACCCCGAGACGGTTCAGGACGCGACCCAGACGTTGAGCGCGGTCACGACGTACGTGCACTGGTGCTGGAAGACCGCGTGCATGCCGCTCGATCGGGACGTCTTGTTCGACTTCCGGATGATCGAGGCGTTCATCGCGGCGCGGCCGATCCCGACGTGGTCGCCGTCGACGTACACCAATCATCGATCGAAGCTCCGCCAGGTCACTCGTGCTCTCCGTGGACGAGTGGCGAGCGGCCAGCCCAGCCCGATCCGCGCCAACCCTGTCGAGCCGCCCTACACCGCCCGCGAGATCGTGACCCTGCGGAACTGGGCGATCACCCAGTCGACCCCGCAACGACGCTTCGACGCCTCCGTGCTGCTGGCGCTCTGTCTCGGCGCCGGGCTCACCGCCGGCGACATCGCCGACTTCCGCGGTCGCGACGTCCTCATCGATGACGAAGGGATCATCCTCCGAGTCACCGGGCCCCGACCCCGCTACGTGCCCGTGCTGCAGGAGTGGGAAACCTGGCTCTGCGCCGCTGCCGACCAAACCGATCCCGACACCTACCTGTTCGGACGGCAGCGAACCGGCACCAGCCGGAACTTCATCGCCAACTTCGTCGCCAAGTGCTCACCGATCAAACCGGCAGTCAGCACCCACCGGATGCGCGCCACGTGGCAGGTCCGGCACCTCAACGCAGGCACGCCGCTCGCCGCATTCGTTGAGGCCGCCGGCATCGACAGCCTCTCCACGATCACGAAGTACCTCAAGTTCCTCGACCCGATCGCACCCCAGGTCTCACGACCGCTCCTCCGCGGTCTCGCACCCGAGGACGGCGACCGATGAGCCGCCGGCCCCTCCCCGACACGATTGTCGAACCGACACTCGAACGACCCGGGACCGGGCTCTTCGACCGGTCACACATCCCACACAGCAAGGTGCTGCAAGCGTTGCGCCTGGTCGATATCTCGGGTGCTCCCCAAGCCGTGAGCGAATGGCGGATCGAAGACCAGGGCGAACCGGGTCTGGGCGGCCGGCCCGCGATGCTCGACGACCGGGCGATGTTCTCTCTCTTGTTGATGGTGGCGACCGAGTGGGAACCGATGCACCTCACACGCGTCGCGTCGATCATCACCCATCGGCTCAGCGACGACTCCAAGATCGCGCTCGGCATCACCACAGCCAGCGCCACCGAAGCGGAGTGGTACGCCAGGTCCTGGCGAGCCTTCCATCGCATCTCGGTCGTCGTCGACCCGTTCCCGATCACGCGTG
>CALMLJ010000690.1 GCA_937868025.1 uncultured Acidimicrobiaceae bacterium | reverse complement strand
CGGCGCCGCCACCGGCCCCGCAGCCCCGGTCGCGATTCCCGTGCTCGCCGGCGCTTCGGCCGCGAAGTCCGCGGCGTCGACGGCGCAGGACACCGCCACATCGGCCGCAGGCTCGGCGAGCAGTCTCGGTGGCGCGTCCTCCGATCCTGGTCCAGCTGGCGGTCGCACAAGCAACGAGCCACCTCCGCGTGACCCAACCGAACCGTTCCCTGGAGGTGCGACATGACAATGACCGACGATGGCCGGCTCTACCGCTTCGGTATCGACGACCGAGCCGGGTGGCTGCTCGGGCTGCAGGGCCCCCAATGCGTGGCGATCGCCGTCGGCATGTTCGTCGCAGGCGTTGCCCTGAACCTCGGCGCACCACCGCTCGCAACGCTCGTCCCGCCAGCCCTCTCACTCGCCGTCGCCTTCGCACCCGTTGCAGGGAGGCCGGTCTGGGCATGGCTGCCGATCGTGACGTCGTGGCAGATACGCCGATCTGAACATTCGTGGCGATCGCCGCTCCCCCGCTTCCGTCCGGACGGAACACGAGCCGCTTCGCGGACACTCCCGAGGATTCTCGAAGGAGTCGCGATCGTGCAGCATCAGATCGGATGGTCCCCGCGTGGACAGTCTGACGGAACCGTCGGGGTCGTTCGCGACGACAACGACGGTGCGCTCACGATGACGATCCGCGTGACCGGCCAGGGATTCGCCCTGCTGGAGCGGCGGGACCAAGACCGGCTCCTCGGCGGGTGGGGCGACGCTCTGGCCGGCTGCTGCCGCGAACGCTCCCCGGTTCGGTCCGTCCGCTGGGTCGAGTGGGCCGCTCCGGCGGGGGTCGCCGAGCAACTCGACTACCTCGACCGTCACCGTGCTCCCGGCGCGAGCGAGGCTGCCGTCGCGTCGTACCGCGAACTACTAGCTCGTTCAGGGCCGGTGGCAACCAGGCATGAGACGCTGGTCTGCGTCACCGTTGATCCTCGGAAGGTTCGTGGCGGTCGAAGCCATCGAGCTGGGCGCTCCGCGACAGAAAGGCCGGAACGCAATCGGCGGGATCGTGATGGCGGTGCGTTCGACGCTCTCGCCGAGGAGGTCCGGCTCCTGATCGCAAGGTTGGAAGCGGCGGGTCTCGTCGTCGAAGGTCCGCTCGGGCCAGACGAGCTCGCGGCGGTGACCCGGTCGCGACTCGACCCATTCAGCGCGCAAGGCAGGTCGGCCGCCCGGCCTTCGCTCTCGCAGCGCGTTGGCGAGGAGGCGGATTCGACGGTCCGGCCGATGGATGGTCCGATGGCCACGGAGACGTTCTGGGATCACGTCCGTGTCGACCGCGCGTTCCACACCTCACTGGCGATCACCGAATGGCCGCGCCTCGACGTGCCGGCGAATTGGATCGAGCCGCTGCTCCTGGGAGGCGCCGCGATCCGGTCGGTCACCGTAGTTCTCGAACCGATCCCACCGTCTCGCGCACAGCGCCGAGTCGACAGGGACTCAACTCGCCTCACCGCCGATGCCGAGCAGCGGGACCGGTCGGGATTCAGGATCGGAGCGCGGCACCGACGCGCCGTAGCTGAGGTCGCCGAACGGGAGGCCGAGCTCGTTGCCGGCTATGCGGAGTTC
>CALMLJ010000689.1 GCA_937868025.1 uncultured Acidimicrobiaceae bacterium | reverse complement strand
GCGGGCTGGGCCGGCCCCGAAGCGCTGGTCGGAGGCGCCCGACGGGACGCGACGGAGGTTCAGGAATTCCACATGAGCGACATCTTGTCGCACCGGCTGGAGGATCGGCCTCGAATTACCGTTTGGCTCGGACCCGACCAGATGTCGGGCACGCTGACCTCGGTCGGCCTCGACGTTGCGACGATCGCAACGGAGGGATCGGGTGAGACCGCCTACGTGAGGCTGGACTCGACGACGGAGATCTCGTTCTCGGTCTCGTCGTCGCTGTAGCGCGTGTCGGCCTCGAGGGTCCCGGGGGCGATGCGGCAGTCGTCGATGAACTGCTCGACCTCGGTCTCCTTGAGACGGATGACGCGGCCGAAGCGGTAGGCCGGCAGCTGGCCCTCGTCGATGAAGCGGTACAACGTCCGCGGAGTGACGCCGAGGCGGCGTGCGGTCTCTGCGGTGTTGAGCCAGACGATGCCCGTTGAGGAACTCATGGTCGTGAACCTATCGCGTGAGATGACGAAAGTGTTGCATTCCTCACCCTAGCCGTCCGCAGGAGGAAACGTCACCAAAGCAACCGAGAGGTGAGATGACGGCGAGGGGTCCGCCATCGTCCGCGTCGGCAGGCGCGCTGGGCGCGTTCGCGCCGTGGGTGCCCTCACCCAGACGGGGGGTCGGCGCGCCGGCGTCGGTCGGGGCAGCCGGCACCCGGCGACGGGCACGCCGCGCGGTGACGTCGGTGCTCGGCGCGGCCACAACGACCACGCAGCGTGGGCAATCCTTCCCCGTCGACCACACCGACCTTGCACCGAGCGGGGGTGTGGCTCACCTTCGATCCTCATGACCACCACCGTCGGGCCCTCCCCCCTCCGCCGCTCGCTCCGCCGCGACCAACGAGTGCGACCGGCCGGCGACGACGCCGACGAACACCGGGGCCGGACCGTCACGAAGGCGGTCCAGCTGCCCACCGGCCGGGCCATCGTCGGCGGCCTCCTCGTCGCCGTGTCGGGCCTCGGCATCTTCGCCGCTCACCGCGCCGCAACCGTTCCCGACTCCACGAACTGGCTGATCGTGCGCCGCCCCGTCGCCGCAGGGGCCACGATCTCCGCCGACGACCTGGCGCTCGCACCGATGACACTCGCCGAGACGACACGGCGACGGGCACTCACCGATCCCGACGACGTGCTCGGTCGCATCGCGCTCGTCCCGCTCGACGAGGGCGACCTCGTCCTGCGCAGCAGCACGGCGGCCTCCGCCGACGACGCCGCGACCCCGGGCCGCCGGGTCGGCCTGTCGCTGGACGCCTCCGATGCGCTCGGCGGCGACCTGCTCCCCGGCGACCGCGTGGACGTCGTCGCCATCCCGCCGGCCGATGGCACGTCGGAGGTCATCGTCCACGGCGCGCTCGTGAGCGACGTCGGCGGCGAGGAGGACGGCGGGGTGGGCTCCGTCTCCGAGCTCCGGATCGTGCTCGAGGTTCCCGACGAGGCGGCCGCCCGCCGGGTGATCGACGCCCACGCCGACGCCGGCGTCACCCTGATCGCCGCCAGCACCGTCACGTTGGGCCCCGACAGCAGCCCCGCCAGCAACGCCGGCGCCGCCGGACGATGACGCTCCGACCATGAGCACCGAACGCTTCGTCGTCGTCGGCCTCGCCCGGGTGCGGTCCCCGTGGTTCGGCGACGTCGCCCACTGGGCCAACACGTCGCAGATCCCCGTCGAGTTCCTGAAGTGCGTCAGCGTGGCCGAGGTCCGAGCCCGCCTCGCCGCCGGTCGCCCGATCTCGGCGCTGTTGATCGACGGCGGGGCCACCGGCCTCGACCGCGACCTGATCGACGCCGCCACCGCACGTTCCACGGCGGTGATCGTCGTGACCGATCCTCGGATCGATCGCGACTGGACCTCGTTGGGGGCGAACGCCGTCCTGCCCGATGCGTTCGACGCACCCACCCTGTTGGCCTGCCTGGCCGCCCACGCCCAGGCGATTCGCTCGGCGACCGACGCCCTGCCCTCCGACCTCGCCGCCGACGACGCCGGCAGTCGGTGGCGGGGTCGTCTGGTCGCCGTCACCGGCGGTAGCGGCGCCGGAACCTCGACCGTGGCGATGGCGCTCGCCCAAGGGCTCGCCCGCCTCCCGGGCAACACCGGATCGGTTGTGCTCGCCGACCTCGCCGGGTGCGGCGACCTCGCGATGTACCACGACGTCCGCGACGTGATGCCCGGGCTTCAGGAGCTGGTCGAGGCCCACCGCTCGACCACCCCGTCACGAGCCGTGGTCCGGCGGCTCCTGTTCGACATCGACGAGCGCGGCTACTCGCTCCTCTTGGGCCTCCGCCGCTCCCGCGACTGGACGGCGCTGCGTCCTCGCGCCCTCGACGCCGCCGTGGAGTCGCTGCGCGCGTCGTTCCGCGCCGTGGTCGCCGACGTCCGACCCGAGTTCGACGGCGAGGCCGAGACCGGGTCGGTCGACCTCGAGGAACGCAACGGCCCGAGTCGGGTCGCCGTGGTGGGAGCCGATGCCGTGGTCGTCTGCGGCGACGCCTCGCTCAAGGGCATCCACGCGCTGATCCGCACCGAACGCGACGTGCTCGGCGTGGGCGTGGACGCCGGACGGGTCCTCCGCGTCGTGACGCGGGCACCGCGCTCCCCCCGGCAGCGCGCGGAGTTGGCCCGCTCGATCGAAGCGCTCCGCTCGGGCGACAGCACACCCCGCCTGAGCACCGTCTTCCTCCCCGAACGCCGCGGGCTCGACCTGGTCCACAGCGTCGCCGGTCCGCTCCCCCGCCAGCTCGTCGACCCGGTGACCCGGGCAGCGTCCGAGCTCCTCTCCCGGAAGGATCAAGCTCCGCTCGCGGCCACCCGATGAATGCATATCGCATTCGTCACGAGGTGAGATGGGCCTGAACGCGTCGACAACCGAACGAACCGGCACCCCCGTGCTCGCGGCTCGTGCCGGCTGGCGCTCGATCGACCCACGCCGCGCCGAACTGGAGGAGTACCTGGCGGTCGGGTGCCAGCTCGCTGGCGCCGACGCCGCGAGGATCGAGGGACGCGGCGACCTCGACGGACTGGAGTTCGCGGCCATCGGTGACGCGTCCGGACCGGTCGGGGGGAACCACGAGCTGACCCACGAACTCCGCCTTCCCGTTCCCGACCATCTCGGCGCCCTCGCTGCCGAGATGTGCTTCGTCGGCGCGGGCATTCCCTCCGATTCCGACCTCGAGATCCTCCGAGAGCTGGCCCACCTCGCCGGCGAGATCGTCGGCGGAGCGGGGCACCGTGCCGGAATCAGTCGGGGTCGCCCACTCGGACTGGTCGTCCTCGGCGACGACGGCGCCGTCCGCGCGGCGAGCCCGAGCCTCGCCACCTCCGTCGGCATCGACCCCACCCAGGTCGTCGGGCTGCAGACGTTCGAGTTCGTGCATCCCGACGATCTCGTCGCCGCTGCGCAGGGGCTGGCCAACTCGACACAGTTTCCCGGCGAGAAGTTCCCCCTCGACGTCCGTCTCATGCTGTCCGACGGCTCGTGGACGGCGCTCGAGTTGACAGCGCTGACGAGCGAGACCGTCACCATCGACGGGGTCATCCTCGAGGTGCGGCACACCGCCGACCGGGCCGACATCGACATGCTCGTCGCCCACCAGTCGCGGGTGCTCGGCCTGATCGGCCGCGGCGCGCCGCTGGTCGAATCGCTGAGCGAACTGGCCAGCCTCGTCGAGCACCACATCGGCGGCGGTTGCTGCATCTCCGTGCGCGACCCCGACCTCGCCGTGCTCACGCCGATCGCGTTCGCCGGTCTGAGCGAGCGGTTCGTGCGAGAGCTCGGCGGCGTGCCGATCGGCCCGGAGTCGACCACGTGCGGCATCGCTGCGTTCCGCCACCAGGCGGCCAGGTGCGCCGACATCGTGAGCGACGAGGGGTGGGCACGACGGGCGGCGTCGTTCGGCGCCGGCGGTGCCCCGATCGGCTGCTGGTCGACACCGATCCCCCACAGCTCCGAACCCGAGGCGTCGGGGACGATCGCGGTCTTCCAACCGGACCAGGAGCCCCC
>CALMLJ010000688.1 GCA_937868025.1 uncultured Acidimicrobiaceae bacterium | reverse complement strand
CCACACGACGGTTTGTCCACTCTCGAGGGTCCACTCCATCACGGAAGTCTCCCACCACCGCGACGAGGTCGGTGACCGCCGGTCGGACGACTGGCGATCTGGGGTCGACACCGCTGTCGTGCACGCTCTCCTCCATGAACGTAGCGTCGGCTCTCGATGCTGGCCGACCTGCTCGCCACCCACGGGGTCACCGAGTTCTGCGAGCTCCGCACCTCGATCGGGTTCATGGCACTTCACGGGGGACTCGAAGCCGGCACCTGGGAGATCGCTCGCGAGGCCGCCACTCGATCGGGCGCGTCGCTGTACGGCGTCGTCCAACCCGACGAACTGACCTGGCATGTACCGTCGCAACGCTACGACCTCGCGGCCTCGGCGCGACTCACGGCGTTCTGCGAACACGTCGATATCGCCATCTCGCTGCACGGCTACGGGGGTGTTCCCGAGCACCCCCGGCGGTGGCTCACGCTCTGCGTCGGAGGTCAGGGCCGGTCGGCCGCAGCCGTGGTGGCAGACCGCCTCAGGGCGTCGCTCAACGACTACGAGGTGATCGACACCCTGGAACACATCCCTCGCCAGTACCGGGGTCTCCATCCCGACAATCCGGTCAACCGCGTCCGGTCCGAAGGCGTACAGATCGAACTCCCACCGCGCGTTCGTGGCGTCAGCCCGATCTGGGCCGACCACGATTTCGAACTCGAGCCGTGGGTGCCACACACCACCGCACTCTTGGATGCGCTGGTGGCCTCGGTCATCGACCTCGGAGATCGATGACGACGTCCTCCGTACTAGTTGCGACGGCGACGGGCACCGAGTGCGAACAGGACGCCGGCAGCGATCAGGATCGTCCCGAGCAGGATCATCGGCCGAACCGTTGACCCGGTCGTGGCCAAGCCGGTAGCACCCGACCCCGACGAACGCGAGACTGAGTTGCCGGCCACCTGAGTCGGGCTGCTGCTCCCAATGCGCTCGACCTGATTGTTGGCCACCGCGACCGGCGCGGTCGTCGTCGTCGTGGCCACGACATTGCCGCCGGGCGTGGACGTTGAGGTGGTCGACGACGGAGCGGTGGTGCTCGTCGTCGTGGAACCGCCACCACCACCGCCGGGAACGGTCGACGTCGTCGTGCTCGTCGTCGTGGAGCCCGGAGCCGTGGTCGTCGTACCAGGCTGCGTCGTGGTCGTCGTAGAACCCGGCTGCGTCGTAGTGGTACCGGGCTGAGTTGTGGTGGTCGTCGAACCGGGCTGGGTGGTGGTCGTGCCTCCGCCACCACCGCCGCAGATGCTGAAGCCCACGGGGAAGACGCTGTTGGCCACACTGTCGGGGCCATCGGGATACAGGTCGGGCAGGTGATGAGCTCGCACCTTGACCACCCCAGCCGGCAGATTCACCACACCGAGCGGACCGCTCCACTGGCCGGGATCGACGTAGTCGGGAACGTCACCCGTCGGTGCCGAGCGAGCGAGAACGTTGCCGGCAGCGTCGAGGAATTCGATCTCCCACACCTCGGAGCCCTGGTACACACCGGTACGCGCCGGGTAGGAGTCCCACGACGAAGCGTTGGTGATGTTCCATGCGCCGGCGGGCAGTACTGCAGGAACGGTCGGCGAGAACTCGACCTTGGGGTTGTACCCGTCGTAGTCGATGAGCTTCACCGTGGGATCGAAGGAGTACGACTCGCAGGTGCCGCCCGGCGTCGTCGTCGTGGTGCTGCCACCTGGTGTCGTCGTGGTGGATCCACCAGGCGTGGTCGTCGAGGTGGTTGTGGTCGTGGTGCCGCCACCACCACCTCCACGGACGCGAAGGCGACCGCAGCGGGCGGAGAGCGGTTTGCCGTTCGTGCCGGTGCCGGACTCCACGATGCGATACCGACCGTTGCCGAGCGA
>CALMLJ010000687.1 GCA_937868025.1 uncultured Acidimicrobiaceae bacterium | reverse complement strand
GGAGCCCGAACTCGGATTCGAACCGAGGACCTGCTGTTTACAAGACAGCTGCTCTAGCCAACTGAGCTATCCGGGCGTGAGGGCCCATCGTACCCACCGTGGCCGCTGCCTTCGGTAGCCGATCGGCCAGTGCGCAACCGCGGCGCTCCGGCGCGAGTCCGGCTACGTTCGGCGGATGGCGTTGCGTCCAACCGCGACCTCCTCGAAGTGGTCCCTGTGGTCGGAGAACTCGTTCCTGTGCATCGGGTCGAAGAACTCCGTCCTGTCGATCGGTTCGATCGGCAGCGCGTGCTCGATTGGCTCGATCGGGTCGTTCGCGTCGGTGGCGTCAGTTGGGTCGGCGCTGAGCGCGTTCTCGGTGATGTCGTTCCGCTCGTTCCGCTCGATCATGTCGGCCTCGGCGGCCGGCCGGATCGCCTCGTACGGAACTCAGGGCTGCGACAGCTGAACTCTCGCTCCAGGAGCGACGGGATCCCCGTCCTCGGTGGCGTCGGTGTCCGCCATCAGGAGGCGGTCGCGGCCGTGTCGCTTTGCCTCGTAGAGGACTGCGTCCGCCTCGGCGAGTGCGACGTCCATCGACGGATACCGTCCCGCTGCACCGCCGATGCTGAGCGTGACCGCCGTCGTGGGTCCGTCGGCCGCGCCGGCGAGCGGAAATGGCGACGCTGCCACGAGCGCCTGCAACCGTTCGCCAACCTGGCGTGTCTCGTCGATCCCGCAGCCCGGCAGCACGATCGCGAACTCGTCCCCACCGAGACGGCCGACGAGGTCGAGCGGGCGGATGGCGGCGGCGCAGCGGCGTGACAACTCCGTGAGTACGGCGTCCCCGGCCGCATGGCCGTGCGTGTCGTTGATCTGCTTGAAGTGATCGATGTCGATCATCAGCGCGCCGGCCGGCCGCGAGTCGATCGCGAGCCGTTCGAGGCAGCGTTCCCCGGTCTCGAGGAAGCGTCGACGGTTGTCGAGCCCGGTCAGCGCGTCGGTGCCGGCGACGACGCTGATCGCCAGACGGGATCGCTCGACCTCACGGAGCGCGGTGAGGAACCGCGTGAGCACGATCGTGCCGATGCCGACGGTCGTCACGAGCACGGCGATCCGGTGGGCGCCACCGTGGGAGTCGGTGAAGGTCCCGATGAGCGGTCCGCTGAAGAGGGCGATTCCGAGGAATACCACCCGTGCCGGTTGGAGCCGGTCCGACGGCGACGGGTCGGGCAACGTCAACTCGCCCGACCG
>CALMLJ010000686.1 GCA_937868025.1 uncultured Acidimicrobiaceae bacterium | reverse complement strand
GGTGGGGGAAGTGCCCGGCCTCGGGATAGATCGAGAGGCGGCTCCCCGGCATCGCATCGTGGGCGATCTGTGCGTGTTCGACGGGGATCACGGCGTCGTGAGTGCCCCACACGAGCAGGATCGGGACGGCCTCGGCGAGGTAGCACCGGTCGAGCATTGTCACGACCTGGCCCCGCCAGTCGACAACGGATCGGAGGGTGCGGGTGAAGGCACCCCGCGAGCTGCCGTCGGGCATCCCCTCGAATACCGCTCGCAGCTCGGTCGCATCGCGGCCGATGTCGGTGCCGAGCGCACGCAGCGCCGACAGGATCAGCGAACCGCCGAGCCGCCCGAGCGGCCACTGCAACGCCGGGATCGCGAGCTCGGCGAACGGTGCCGCGGCGATGCGAAGCATGGGGTTGACGTCGCGGGCCACACCACCGGACGCCACGAGGACCAGCCGCTCACATCGCTCGGGGTACTGGTAGGCGATCTGCGCAGCGACACCGCCGCCGAGCGAGTGGCCGACGACGGTCGCGCGATCGATGCCCAGGACCTCCATGAGGTCGCGCATTCCGTTGGCGTACGCCGCGACCGAGTAGTCGGCGCGGGGTTTGTCGGACGCTCCGTGACCCAGGAGGTCGGGCGCGAGGACCGTGTACCGTCGGGCAAGACGGCGCATGAGCGGGACCCACGTCTGGCTGCTGTCGCCGATGCCGTGCAGGAGGAGCAGAGCGGGGCCGCTGCCGAGCATGCGGAACGCACGCCGGTGCCCGTGGATGACCCGGTACTGGACCGGGACGTCGCTGACGTCGCTCAGCGTTCCCTTGGCCGCCTTGGTCGCGGTGGTCGTCGTCGCCATCCCCCAAGTCTGTCGGCTCGGTGGTTCCAGCGACGAGTCCGACCGTGAACATCGCGTTTCGGGGTCAGCTCGCCGAGTCGACGTAGCCGAGGTCGGCTGAGCTCACGCATCCGGGCCTGGTAGAGGGCGGAGTTGTTCTGTGCCGAGAGCCAGTTCTGATCCATGGGCTCATTGTCCGCCCGCCTCCCGATACCGACGAGTGGCTGACTTGACACTGTTCGCGAGAAACTCGCCATTGTCTCGAATCACCACGGGCGCGAAGATCCAGCCATGAAACGATCGTCGCGCCACCTGGTCGCCACGGTGATGGTCGATGAGGTCTCCGGCCTCGAACCGGCCATCGCCGCGGAGTTGTTCGCTGCCGACTGGGGCGCCGACTTCGACGTGACGTGGTACGAGCACAGGTTCTGCACCGAGCGGCCGGGTCGCCTGCGCGTCAGCGGAGGCATGGACGTGTTCGTCGACGACGACCTGTCCGTCCTCCGCAGCGCCGACACGATCATCATCCCGGGGTGGGGGCGCCGACACCCTCCGACCGCGGCCGTGACCGGGGAACTCCGTGCGGCCCACGACCGCGGTGCTCGCATCGTCTCGTTCTGCACCGGCGCCTTTGCCCTCGCTGCCGCCGGGCTCCTCGACGGCCGCCGCGCCACGACGCACTGGGGCCACGCCGAGGAGTTCGCACAGCGCTTCCCCGAGGTCGAGTTCGACCCGGCCGTCCTCTACGTGCACGACGACCGCATCCTCACCGCCGCCGGCTCGGCGTCGTGCATCGACCTCGGGCTCTACATCATCCGGCAGGACTACGGGGCCGACATCGCCAACCTCGTGGCCCGTGAGCTCGTCGTGCCACCACACCGCGACGGCGGCCAGGCCCAGTACATCACCACGCCCGTCGCCGTGTGCCCCGACGAGGACCCGCTCAGCGAGACCCTCGCCTGGGCGCTCGAGCACCTCGACCAACCCCTCACCCTCGATGCCCTGGCAGCCCGGTCGATGATGAGCAGCCGAACGTTCTCCCGGCGCTTCGCCGCAGCAACCGGCACCACTCCCCACAAGTGGGTCGTCCACCAGCGCGTGTCCGCCGCCCAGCGACTCCTCGAGACGACGACGCTGTCGATCGAGGTGATCGCCGAACGCTGCGGGTTCGGATCCGCGGCGTCGTTGCGAGCCCAGTTCCAACAAACGGTGCGCTCCTCGCCGCAGGCGTATCGTCGGA
This sequence comes from uncultured Acidimicrobiaceae bacterium, assembly GCA_937868025.1. The sequence goes on along the minus strand of CALMLJ010000686.1, from coordinate 860 downwards.
CGTTCGCCCGCCCAGCCTGACGCGGGACGGCAGCCGATTCGCCCGAACCGGTCCACACAAAGGGGTGCACATGAAGATCCGATTCGGTGTCGGTCTCGGCGTCGGTCAGTCCCTCGACACGCCGGCGCAGCTCGGCGACGTCGTCGACCTCCTCGAAGGACTCGGGTTCGACTCGTTGTGGATGTCGGACCGGGTGACCGGCGGCGCGCTTGACCCCATCGCCGCCCTCGCGTTCGCGGCGGGGCGCACGACGAAGCTGAAGCTCGGGACGAACGTGCTCATCCTCCCCGGCCGCGACCCGTTCCTCATGGCCCGCCAGCTCGCGGCGGTCGACCAGCTGAGCGGCGGACGGCTACTCCCGGCGGTCGGACTCGGTTCGCCGTCGAAGGCCGACCGCCCGCCGTTCGGCGTCCCGAAGGGCACCCGGGCGCAGCGGTTCGAGGACGGCCTCGCGATCATCCGCGAGCTCTGGCGTGACGGCGGCGCGGTGCCCCACCCCGACGGCGGCAAACCGATGACGATCGATCCACGACCGACCAAACCGCTCGAGATCTGGTTCGGTGGCCGCAGCGTCCCGGCGCTGCAGCGGGCCGGTCGTCTGAGTGACGGGTGGATCGGGAGTTTCCAAACACCCGAGCAGTGCGGCGAGGCCCGGCGCGTGATCGTCGACGCGGCGACCGACGCCGGGCGCTCGATCGACGACGACCACTACGGCACCGCGATCTTCTACGCCCGGGAACGCCGCAGCGAGGTCGGCGAGTTCGTCGTCAAGGCACTCACCGAGTCGGGCGGCGGCCACTACGTGCCCGAGGTCCTGCTCCCACTCGGCGCCGACGAGCTCACGGCGGTCATCGCCGACT
>CALMLJ010000685.1 GCA_937868025.1 uncultured Acidimicrobiaceae bacterium | reverse complement strand
TTGAGCATGAGGGTCGGATCGTCGCCCATGTTCGCGGTCGCCACGATGCGGGCGCGGGCGGTGAGGCCGTGCGCCTTGGCGTAGCCCTCGCTCGCCAGGAGGATCGCTGCGGCCCCGTCGACGACACCCGACGAGTTGCCGGCGTGGTGGACGTGGGCGATGTCGAGATCGGGATACTTCTGGTTGATCAGCTCACGGAACGTCGGGTTGTCGTTGTGCCGGTAGTCGGCGATCTGGGGAAAGCTGGCGGGCAACGCCGCCAGCGACTCGGCCGTCGTCCCCGGACGGGGGAACTGCTCCTGGTCGAGGGCCACCGTGCCGTCGAGATTGAGCACCGGGATCAGGCTCTTGTCGAAGCGGCCCTCGGCGATCGCCCGGGCGGCGCGGGCCTGCGACTCCGCGGCCAGGGCGTCGAGCGTCTCGCGACCGATGCCCTCGAGCGTCGCGATCGCGTCGGCGCACACGCCCTGGTGCGACTGCGGGTGGATCTCCTGGAGGTGCGCGTTGCCGGCGCCCATCGGGAGCAGGCCCTTCTTCGGCAGCGACATCATCTCGCAGCCGCCGCCGACCACGAGGTCCTCCATGCCCGCCATGATCGCGTTGGCGGCGATGTTGGTGGCGGTGATGCCCGAGCCGCAGAAGCGGTCGAGGGTCACGCCGCTGGCCCGGACGTCGTAACCGGCGTCGAGGGCCGACATACGACCGAGGTCGCCGCTCTGCTCGCACACCTGCGAGCTCGTGCCCCAGATCACGTCGTCGACATCGGAGGTGTCGAAGTCGTTGCGCTGGGCAAGGGCTTCGAGCACGGTGCGGCCGAGGTGCTGGGGGTGCAGGTGCGCCAGAGCGCCCTTGCCCTGCTTGCCGATGCCACGAGGGGTACGGCAGGCGTCGATGATCAGTGCGTCAGGCATGGCCGACAGCATGGCGCATCGTCGTACTGCCGTGACGGGCATCGTGGGAAGCTGGAGCCATGACCGAAGCCGTTGTCGTCGGGAGCGGGCCGAACGGGCTGGCCGCGGCCATCACGCTCGCGGAAGCCGGCCTGTCGGTCAGGGTGCTCGAAGCCGCCGACCGGCCCGGTGGCGGCGTGCGCTCGAGCGAGGCCACCCTGCCGGGCCTGATCCACGACGACGGCTCGGGATTCCACCCGATGGGGGTCGCCTCACCGTTCTTCCAGGCACAGGACCTCGATCGCTTCGGCCTGGAGTTCCTCTGGCCCGAGATCGAACTCGCCCATCCGCTCGATGACGGCCGTGCCGGTCTGCTGTGGCGGGACACCGAACGGACCGTCGCCGCGCTCGGCATCGACGGAGCCCGATGGGACTCGACGATCGGTTGGGCGGGCCGGCGCTTCGATCGGATCGGGTCCGAAATCCTCCGGCCCATCGTGCACGTGCCCCGCCACCCCGTGGTGTTGTCCCGCTTCGGCGCCATGGCGGCCCTCCCGGCGACGGCCTTCGCTCGCGTGTTCCACACCGACGAGGCGGCCGGCCTGTTCGGCGGCATCGCCGCCCATGGGTTCGGCAAGCTGACGAGCCCGTTCTCGTCCTCGGCCGGCATCATGCTCGGGGGAGCCGGGCACGCCTACGGCTGGCCCGTCGCGAAGGGCGGTTCACAGGCCATCACCGACGCCATGGTCGCGAAGCTCACCGCGTTGGGCGCCACGGTCGAGACCGGGGTGACGGTGACGTCGTTCGACGAGCTCGGCTCGCCCGACGTCGTGATGCTCGACACCAGCCCCGCCGCCGCAGCGCGGATCCTCGGCGATCGACTCCCGAGCCGCGTCGCCCGCGCCTATCGGCGCTTCCGACCGGGCCCCGCGGCGTACAAGCTCGACATCGCGCTCGAGGGCCACATCCCCTGGTCGAACCCCGACATCGGCCGCGCCGGCACCGTGCACGTCGGCGGAACGATGGCCGAGATGGCCGCCGCCGAGGCCGACACCAACGAGGGGCGGATGCCGGATCGGCCGTTCCTGATCCTCGGCCAGCAATACCTCGCGGACCCCCAACGCAGCAGCGGCGGACTCCACCCGATCTACGCGTACGCGCATGTGCCCAACGGGTACGACCGCCCCGAGGGAACCGAGCTGATCCTCCGCCAGATCGAACGGTACGCCCCCGGGTTCCGCGACCTCATCCGCCACGTGACGGTCACGACGCCCCGGCAACTCTCGGCAGCGAACGCGAACATCGTCGGAGGCGACATCGCCGGGGGAGCGTCGAGCGGTCCCCAGTTGATCTTCCGCCCGCGCATCGCGCTCGATCCCTACGACACCACGGTCCCCGGGGTGTTCATCTGCTCGGCGAGCACACCGCCCGGCGCCGCCGTCCACGGCATGGGCGGGTTCAACGCCGCCACCCGAGCGCTCCGGCAGGTCCACGGCGGCTGAGCAACGGGCCACTCCGGCACGACACGCCCGACGCGGCTGACATCAACAGTTCACACGGATCGCTTGCACCTGGTAGTTCGGACTGGAAGCATCTCGTACGACACCGCGGCATATGACCTGGTGTGAGGAGCAACGTGATGCGTCGAACAGTGATCGGGATGATGGCGATCGCGGCGACGACGTCGCTCGTGGCCTGTGTTCCGGAGGCACCTGCGCTGCCACCGGTCGCCGGCGGAACCGGCGGCGGCGACTCGTACTTCCCGGCGATGGGCAACACCGGGTACGACGTCGCGCACTACGACCTCGATCTCGACTACGACCCGACGACGAAGGCGCTCGCCGCCACCGCAGTGATCAAGGCAGCGACCGTCGGCGCTCCGTTGTCGTCCTTCAGCCTCGACCTCCGCGATCTGACGGCGTCGTCGGTGACGGTCGGCGGGCGTCCCGCAGCATTCACCCAGGGCGGCGGCGAACTCGTCATCACCCCGGAGTCGCCCGTGAGCGGCACGTTCGTGACCACCGTCGTCTACGGCGGCACGATGGGCCAGCCCCTCGACGGGACGGGAGCCCTGTACGGCTGGGTTGCCTTCGACGACGGTGCGTTCGTCGCCAACGAGCCGGAAGGTGCCAGCACCTGGTACCCGGTCAACGACGTGCCGTCCGACAAGGCCACGTACCGGTTCACCATCACCGTGCCCGACGGCACCACCGGCATCGGCAACGGCGACCTCGTGTCGCAGACGTCGGCGGGAGGCTCCACGACGTTCGTCTGGGTCGCCGCCGATCCCATGGCCTCGTACCTGTCGTTGGCCGCCAGCGGCAACTACTCGACCACCACCGAGACGACGCCCTCCGGTCTCCCGATCGTCAACTTCGTCGACGTCGACCTGTCACCCGGTGACCAGGCAGCAGCCACCGCCGTGCTCGCCCAGCAGCCCGCCATGGTCGACTACTTCGACGACATGTTCGGGCCGTACCCGTTCTCGTCGTTCGGTGCCGTCATCGACGACGACGAGGACCCGGGCTACGCCCTCGAGAACCAGACCCGGCCGATCTACGCCGGCGTGCCGTCGAGCAGCACCGTCGCCCACGAACTGGCCCACCAGTGGTACGGCAACAAGATCACGCCGAAGTACTGGAAGGACATCTGGCTCAACGAGAGCTTCGCCACCTACGCCGAGTGGCTGTGGGGCGAGCACAACGGCGGCACCACCGTCACCGCCCGCTACACGACCGTGAAGAACCGCAGTGCGGCCAACGCGTTCTGGACGGTCGTCACCGCCGATCCGGGACCTGACGACCTGTTCGCTGCCGCCACCTACCAGCGTGGGGGAGCGTTCCTGCACGCACTCCGGCTCACGATCGGCGACACCCAGTTCTTCTCGATCCTGCGCCAGTGGGCGGACGGCAACGCCAACACGCCGGTGACGACCGCCGACTTCCAGGCGCTCGTCGAGTCGGTGTCGGGCCTCGACCTCGACGCCTGGTTCGACGCCTGGCTGTACCAGCCGACCAAGCCGGCTGCGGCCTACCTCCCGTAGCCACC
>CALMLJ010000684.1 GCA_937868025.1 uncultured Acidimicrobiaceae bacterium | reverse complement strand
CCTGGGCACCCTGGCCAAGTCCCGCAAGTAGCCGGGGCGCCAAACGCGTCGCGAGCTTCGCGCGTTCGCGATTGCGCTGCGACGCGTCTCGCCGGAGCGTTCGGGACGCGAAGGAGGCCGGACCTCGCGGCCCGGCCTCCTGTCCGTTCACTCGGAACGTAACCAGTTCCCAGCTACTTGCCGGCTTCGAAGTTCTCGGCCGGTGTAGCTCTGTGCCGTCGACGCCTGAGCGTCGACGGCACAGGTTCGTTACTTGCCGGCTTCGAAGTTCTCGGCGAGGGCGTTACCCATGTTGCCGTCGACGCCGTACACGATGCTGAGCTTGATGCCCTGCTCCGCCATCTTGGCGAGGATCTTGGACGACTCGTCGAAGCCGATCAGGGCGATGGCGTCGGCGCCACTGTCCTTCGCGGCCGAGACCTCGGCGCTGTAGTCAGCCGCCTTCGGGTCGTAGATCTTCGTGTCGATGACCGTGGCACCGCCACCCTCGAGACCTGCCTTGAGGTCTTCGGCGAGGCCGGTTCCGTAGTCGTCGTTGAGCGCCAGGATGTAGACGTTGGACTTGCCGTCCTCGATCATCGTGTCGGCGAGCACCTGGCCCTGAAGGATGTCGGACGGGGCGTCACGGAAGTAGAGGCCCTTGTCGTCGTAGGTCGACAGCTTCTTCGAGGTGTTGGCCGGCGAGAACATCACGACACCAGCGGTGACGATCGTGTCGACGACGGACAGCGAGACCGAGGAGGATGCAGCGCCGATGATGGCGTCGGCGTTCTGGCTCAGCAGCGTGGCGACGGTGGCCGGGGCCACCTTGTTCTCGGTGTCGCCCGAGTCGCCTTCGATGTACTTGACGTCCTTGCCGTTGTAGCCGCCGTTCTCGTTGATCTCCTTGATCGCAAGCTTGACGCCGGCGAACTCGGGCGGGCCGAGGAAGGCGAGCGAGCCCGTGATGGGGAGCAGCGTGCCGATGGTCAGCTCGCCGTCACCTTCGCGGGTTGCGGTGACCGGGACCTGCGGGACGTCGGCGCTCTCGGGGGCGGTCGCCTTGACGAACTTCGTCAGTGAGTCGTCGAGGCACTCCTTGGTCTTGTCGCACGCGGTGCCGTCCTCGGAGTTCTTCTCCTCACCGAACTGCAGGATGCCGTAGGAGGCTTGCGTCGGTTCGCCGTTGCCGGAGAACTCGAGGGGACCCGAGGCTCCGTCGTAGTCGGGGTCGCCGCCGGCGTTGATGATCTCGAGGCACGACTTGTAGTCGGTGCACTTCTCGCCACCGCGGGTGATTCCGTTGATCTTCTCGGCGTACGCGGCGCCGTCGGTCTTCGCCTCGGCAGCTGCCAGGGCGATGATGATCGTGGCGTCGTAGGACTCGGCGCCGTAGTTGAAGTCGACCAGCGCGGGGTCGATTTCCTTCATGCGGTTCTTGAAGTCGTCGCCGAGGTCGACGAGCGGTGTGGTGCCCTTCATGCCTGCGAGGACACCGTCGCTCGCTGCCTCCGCGGCGGTGGTCGTCGTGGCCGTGGAATCGGAGTCACCACTCGTGTCATCTGCCTTGTCGTCGCCGCATCCGACGGCTACGAGGCTGAGGGACATGAGGAGCGCAACGCTTCGAGCCAACAGTTGCTTGCTCTGCATTCGTCACCCTTTCGGTTGTGTGAGTTGCTGCCAGCCCGGGAATACCGGGTGGAGTGCGGACCAAAACCTAGTGAACTTCGCCCCGCGAGGGGTGCCCGAACCGAATTGACACACGATCGCAACGAAGCGTTTCGCAGCATTCCGTTGTTCGCCAACCGAGGTACCGAAACAGAGGCAGCTCCCGACGGAGCCGCGAGCGACCCGGTGTCGGGGTGCCCGAGGTCATCGATCGGACAGGATCAGCTCCATCACGGTGACGTCGAGCCACGTGCCGAACTTCCGCCCGACCTCCCGTTCGTTGCCCACGACCTCGAAGCCGAGCGAGGTGTGGAGGCCGATTGAAGCCGCGTGGCCGGCGACGATCCGCGCGAACAATGCGTGGAAGCCGTGAGCGGTAGCACGGTCGACCAGCTCGGTGAGAAGGAGTCGCCCGACCCCGGTGCCGTGGTGGTCGCGGTGGACGTACACCGAGTCCTCGACGCTCGTCGAGTAGGCGGCGCGTTCCTTGTAGGGCGAGAGCGAGCCGAAGCCGACGACGATGCCGGCGCGCTCGGCGACGATGGCGGCGTGCGCGCCGGACCGGTCGAGAATCCAGCGCCGTTGCTCGGTGAGGCTCCGGGGCACGATGTCGAAGGTCACCTTCGACGTCTCGACCTCGAGGTTGTAGATCGATCGGATCGCCTCGGCGTCATCGGTCGTCGCCACACGGATCACGGCGACGACTGTAACGGTGCTGCGAGCTACCGAAGATGGACTACCGACGGATCCCAGAGCGCGACCTCCGACGAGGTCGACGGCTCCGGTGAGGGCTCGACGAGCGACATGTTCCCTGTCATTGCCTCGAGCCGGGCCCATGACGCAATCGTGGGGTCTTCGGTGAGGAGCACGATCTGCTGGTGCTCCGACGACCGGATCAGCAGTTCGAGCAACGGCGGGACGATGGCGGGCTCGAGGTCGGAGAACGGCTCGTCGAAGAGTGCGACGAAGCTCTCTCCGCCGACTCCGATCGTCCGAAGTCCGGCGAGACGGCTGACGACGGTATGAGCGAGGCCGGCGGCGCGTTCGGCCTGACCGGCCTCGGCGTTCCGTTCGCCGCCGAACACTTCGCTGCGGATACGGGCCGCGGCGTCGATCTGGTCGCGGTTGCGGAGGACCCAGTCGAGTTCGACGTCCCCGGCGATGACCGCCCAACGGCGCAGGGCCTCGCGGTGTTCCTCGGCCGCCTGCATGAGCTTGCGGCGCGCCTGGTCCGATGACAGGAGGCCGTTCACCCGTTGGATGTGGAAGCCGAGGTAGCTCTGCGCTCCGAACTCGGTGAGCGCCAGCTCCTCCGACCGAGCGGAGGCGAGGACCCGTCGCCATGACACGATACTGACGAGCACCCCGGCGAGCGCCAGGGCGATGAGAGGAGCGGCGGCCAGGAGGCCGACCTTCAACATCGCCGGCACCACGCCGATGGCGCACAGGCCCGAACCGACGAACGTCGCCTTGCGGATGCGTTCCGCCGCGGCGCGACGTCGTTCGTGCTCCTCGTGGCGGGCCTCGATCTGTTCGATGATCTCGGCGTCCTCGGCGTTGGAGCCGACGGCGGCTGCCTCGTCCTCGAGCCGGCGTTGGGCTGAGCGCAGCGTCTCTGCAGCTACCCACAGCTCGTTCTGGTTCACGTGGGCCAGGCGTTGAAGCAGCTGATCGCGTTCGCTGGTCGTCAGCAGGTCGGCCGAGCTGATGCGCATCGACGCCTTGGCGCTGCGGGCGTCGAGTCCCGTTCGGGCGAGCAGGTTCACCATCCCGTCCTCGTCAGCGAACTGATCGGTGACGTCGAGCCGGGAGTCGATCTCGACGATCCGGTGGCGAGCGCCACTCGGTCGGAAGATTGCGAACCGGGAGCCGTTGTCGGCCTGGAGCTCGAGGTGGACACCTTGTCGGCCGCCCGCGAGCGCCCCGACGAGCTCGTTGACCAGCCCCTCGCGTTCGAGCCGCCCCACGCCGCCGATGACGGTCAGGCGTGGGTGCAGGTCGAGGGCGAAGGTGTTCTGGTCTGCTTCGATGACGAGTCGCTCAAGTCGCACTCGCGGTTCTTCGGCGGATCCCGACGCGAAACTTGAGCGGTTTCACTCATCTCGCCGTGGACCGCTGGCCCCTCGGCGCGTGGGCCGGTAGTTCAGTGCCAACCCAAGGCGCGGATTGGTTGGAGGGCCGCGTGGGCCGCGGCTAGAGTTCCCTCCGGTCATCGTCGCCTTGCGCCGGTGCCCTGCCCCCTTAGCTCAGTCGGCAGAGCGCTTCCATGGTAAGGAAGAGGTCGTCAGTTC
>CALMLJ010000683.1 GCA_937868025.1 uncultured Acidimicrobiaceae bacterium | reverse complement strand
GTGACGTCGGTGCCGAACAGTTCGGCGAACCGACGCTCGACCCGATCGGTCCACGCGTCGGCGCCATAGGCCAACGCGCTGCCGTCGTTGGCGGCGACCATCGCGTCCATGACCGCTGGATGCACGGCCGCCGCGTTGTCGCTCGCGAACGAGATGGTCGGGGGTGGTAGCTCGGAGAGGGCCGGGGACATGGCCGGACTGTAGCGGGAGCGTCCGGCACCCCATTCGGGTGAACTCCAAGTTACATGCTTGGTATTCGCCCCGACCGGGCGTTAGCCTTGCCTCAGACGAGGGGGTCTCACGATGCGACAGCACCGCTACATCCGGTTGGCCGCAGCACTCACGGCGCTCTCCGCTGCCGTGGCCGGCACGGCCGTGATCGGCGCTGCCCCTGCCGGCGCCGCCGACGAGTGCATGAACGTGACCTTTCCGGCGACCCGGCTCATCGACTGGGACGGCTACAACCCCAAAGTCGAGTACAGCCCCACCGTGCCGGTCACGCTCGCTGCCGGCAGCTATGGCGTGACGGGCTCCTCGAGCGACGGCTATCCGTCCCGCGTCGGCGTCACGCAGGCGTCGGAGATCTGGGAACTGCAGTTCCTCGACGCGACGGGCACCGTCATCGCCACGTCGGGTCTCACCGGCGACCTCCCCGACCGTGTCGCCGATGCCACCTGGTCAGGCTCGCTCGGCACCGTGACCCTGCCCGCCGCTGCCACCGCGGTACGCGCCCACCACCGCCCCGACGCCATGGCCGACGGCTCCGCCAACAGCGTCGTGCCCGTCGCTGCGACGGTCTGCCCGAACGGCACGCCCACCACGACGACGGCGCCCACCACCACCGCAGCACCGACGACGACGGCAGCACCGACCACGAGCGCTGCCCCGTCCTCGACGGCAGCACCCACCACGGCGCCGCCCACGAGCGCGACACCGACGACGGCACCGATCCGTGCGACGAGCATCCCCACCGAGGTCCTCGCCGAGACCACCGTCGTCACCACACCCGTCACCACACCGACCGGCGCGCTGGCCGTCACCGGCAGTGACTCGAAGCCACTCGGCGGCGTGGCGCTCGTTCTCTTCGGGGCCGGCGTCATCATGTTGGGCTGGCGAGCCCAGCAGATCAGCCGACGGGGCTGACCCGGGCGCATTCGACGCTCAGGAGTCGGGTTTCACGTACTTCGCGAGATAGCCGAGGTTGCGGTAGCGCTGCCCGACGTCGAGCCCGTATCCGACGAGCCAGTCCTCGTCCGCGATCGTGAACCCGACGTAACCGACGTCGAGCGACTCGATGTCGGCTGACGCCCTCGCGATGAGGGTGCACACCGTCAGGCTCGCGGGGTTGCGGGCCTCGAGGTTGCGGCGCAGATAGCGCAGCGTCAGGCCGCTGTCGACGATGTCCTCGATGAGGATCACGTCGCGACCCGCGATGTCGGAGTCGAGGTCCTTGACGAGCCGAACGACGCCCGACGTGCGCGTCGAGCTGCCGTACGAGGACACGGCGATGAAGTCGAGCTCGACGGGCAGGTCGATGGCCCGGGCCAGGTCGGCCACGAAGACGTACGACCCCTTGAGCACACAGACCAGCAACGGGATCCGGCCCTCGTAGGCCGCCGTGAGCTCGGCCCCGATCTCGACGATCCGCTTCTGGATGTCGTCGGCGGTGAGGAGCACCTCACCGACATCGGGGTCGTGATCGGCGAAGCTCATGCGGCGAACCCTAGCGAGGTTGCCCGACGTCCCCCAAGACCTGCTCCAGCCGGAGGCGCTGGCCGGTGCGGGAGATGCGCCACCCGCCTCCGACATCGGCTGCAGTCGCGTCGCCGCGGGCCACCCCGAGCATCCGTTCGACTGCGTCCGCATCGGGTGCGTAGTGCTCGCCGGTTTCGCGGCGCCACCAGGCTCGCAACGCCTCCGACGCCACGCCGACGCTCACCGACGCGACCTCACGGGCATCGGACGGATCCACGTCGGCCGCCGCCGCGGCCACGACCTCGAGGAGCGACCGCTGGAGGTCGGCCGTACGTGCCAGGAGCGGTGCCACGTCACGTCCGGCGATGTCGTCGAGCAACGGGAGGAGCTCGGCCCGGACCCGATTCCGCCGGAATCGTGGATCGTCGTTCGACGGGTCGTCGAACACGGTGAGTCCGAGATCAGCACACAGCTGCCCGGTCTCGGCCCGACGCAGGGACAACAACGGACGGCGAGCCCGGTCGATCCCGGCAAGACCCTCCGGACCGGTGCCCCGCATCAGGAACAGCAGGATCGTCTCGGCCTGGTCGTCGAGCGTGTGACCGGTCAGCACGTCGGGCGGGAGCGCCCGGTAACGGGCGTCTCGCGCTCGCGCCTCGAGGTTGGGACCATCGTCGACGACGACCCGGACGGCCTCGAACGCCGCGCCGAACCTCCGGGCGACCCCCTCGACCAGCGCCGCCTCGTCGGCGGAGCCGGGACGAACGCCATGGTCGACGTGGACAGCGGTGACGTCGAGCCGCGCGGCCGACGCGAGCACCAGGAGGGCAAGCGAATCGCGCCCACCCGACACCGCGACGTGGACCGGCGACCCCGCAGGAGGGAACGTGCACCGGCGGAGGAGTCGATCGGTCAGCGACGACGGCGACTCCGCCGCGTCACGCGTCACCGCCCGGCGACCGCCAACGGACCCGACCCCACCCGGTCGACCCAACGGGCCGGCTCGCGGATCTCGGCGAGTGTCGGCAACGATGCGGGACCGGCGAACGCCCGCTCGAGCATCGGCGCGCCGCCGACCCGCTCGACCGCCTCGATGAACTTCTCGCCCTGCTCGTACTGGGCGAGCTTGGCCTCGATGCCCATCAGCTTCTGCAGCAACCGCGCCGGAGCCGAGGCGTTGGAACGCCGGGTGCGCAGCACGTCGCCGAACCGGCCGGCAGACGGGATCCGATTGCCGCCGGCACGGTCCATGGTCACGTCACCGTGGCCTTCGAGCAGGCTCATCAGCCCACCGACACGATCCATCGTGTGACGCTGCTCGGCCGTGGCGAACAGCGTGACGATGCCGCCGTCGTCGAGGGGGTTGCGCTTGGTCCGGACGGCCTCGGCGACCCGGCCGATCGCAGCGAAGAACCGCGCCGGGTCGGGGTCGGCCATCGTCATCAGACCGTTGACCTGTTCCAGGAAATAGGAGCGCAACCACGGCTTACCGGTGAACTGGGTCCGGTGGGTCACCTCGTGCAGGGCGACCCACAGGCGGAACTCCCGCTCCGGGAAGTCGAAGCGCTGCTCGAGGGCCGCAATGTTCGGCCCGACGTAGTACACGATGTCCTGGTCGTCGACGTCCTCGTCCTCGAGGACCAACAGGTCGTATTGGCCGAGCACACGCGTCGACATCCAACCGAGCACGGCGCCCATTTCGGCGCCCGCCACTCGCGACGCGATGAAGTTGGCCGGGCCGGGCAACAGCTTCTCCTCGAGCCGATCGGTGAGCGGCCGGAGCATCCGCTGAAAGGAGGCGATGTTGGCGCGGATCCAATCGTCGCGATCCACGACGCGGGCTCGGGCCAGACCCGCCTCCGACGTCCAACCCGTGTGGGCCTCGACCAGCGTCTGCGCCTGAGCTGTCAGTTCCTCGAAGTCGCGGTGGACCGATGCGTACCCCGAGGGGAGGTCGGGTGCGCCGCGCCGAGCGATGCGGCTCGCTACCCGTTCAGCCGTGGCCCAATCGACAGCGGTGGCCACGGATTCGACTGCTACTTCCGGGGGTACCGGGAGCGGGTCACCTTGAAGAAGTAGCTGGCGACCGTACCGAGCACCGCCAGGATCGTCACCGGGGCGAGCAGCGCTGCCAACCAGAAGTGCCAGACATGGCTCTCGGTGGCCGCGAGGAGTGAGGCGAGCGCAAACATTGGTGTCAGCTTAGGACGCGACGAGTCGCATCGTGCAACCTGGCGACCTGTCCGTCGTCATGCCGTCGCCCCGGACCCGTCGATGGCCGACTGGATGCGCGCCCGCAATGCCTCGGGACACTGATCGCGGCACCGATCGGCGACGATGCGGCGCACCTCGGCCTCGAAGTCGAAGGCCTCGAGGCACGGTGAGCACTCCCGCAGATGCTGCTCGATGCGCTGGCGGGCCGCTTCGGTGAGCTCTCCGTCGAGGTACTCGTAGAGCTCGGCGAGGGCGACATCGCAATTGTCGGACATGGTCAGCTACCTGTGGGCGAGGTTTCGGGAACTTCGGTACGGCTCGACGGCGAGCCACCGACGTCGGTGGCTTCGACATCGGGGAGCAATCGACGTGCCGATGCGAACTCCCACAACGACTTCTGCAGCGCTTTTCTTCCCCGATGGAGACGGCTCATCACCGTACCGATCGGCACGTCGACGATCTCTGCGATCTCCTTGTACGAAAAGCCCTCGATGTCGGCGAGGAGCACCGGCAACCGGAACTTGTCGGGAAGGGCTTCGATCGCGTCCTTCACCTCGCTCTCGCTGAGCAGATCCATCAGCTGGTCCTCGGCACTCCGCCCGAGCGTGCTCGTCTCGACGCCACCCAGACGGCGGTAGAGGTAGAGGTCCTCGACATCGGCGAGGTCGGACTCCTGGGGGCGGCGTTGCTTGGCCCGGTACGAGTTGATGAACGTGTTGGTGAGAATCCGGTAGAGCCAGGCCCGCAGATTGGTGCCGGCCTCGAAGCGCTCATACCCCCGGTAGGCACGTAGATACGTCTCCTGCACGAGGTCCTCGGCGTCGGCGGCATTGCGCGTCATACGCAGGGCCGCGCTGTACAGCGCGTCCATGTGCACCATGGCGTCACGTGAGAAGGTTGCCGGGTCGGCCATCGCGCCAGGGTAGGTCACCGCCGGGAACAGGGACAGGCCCCCGGTCGATCGACGATTCCCCGGGGCGCCTCGCTCTCGTAGTGTTGCCGCAGTGCCGGCCTCCTATCTCCTCCCCGATCAGCCCTGCCGCACCGTCGGCGAGTACCGGGCGGCGGGCCAGGGCGACGCCGTTGCAGCGGCCGGGGCGTTGGGTGCCGCCTCGCTGATCGAGCTGCTCGAGTCCAGCGGTCTCCGCGCCCGCGACCACGGAGCGGTCTCGGTCGGGGCGAAGTGGGCGGTGCTCACCGGCGCCGGGCCCGACGCCGGCCCCCGCTACCTCGTGGCGAACGGGACCGACGCCGAACCGGGCAGCTTCACCGACCGTGCGCTGCTCCGCTCGAATCCCCTCGGCGTGATCGAAGGGGTCGCCGTCGCGGCCATCGCCATCGGCGCCCGCGACGCCTTCATCGCCATCCGCCACTCGTTCGAGACCGAGTACGAGATCCTCACCACGGCGCTGGCCGAGGCCGAGGTCGCCGGGTGGCTCGACCGGGTCAGCATCAAATGCGTCCGAACCCCCGAGGAGTACCTCGTCGGCGACGAGCGGGCCCTGCTCGAATGCGTCGAGGGTCGCGCTCCCCTCCC
>CALMLJ010000682.1 GCA_937868025.1 uncultured Acidimicrobiaceae bacterium | reverse complement strand
GGACCTCGACGAGCTGGGGGAGCGGCTGGACCCGCCGGGGCCCGGCGAGGCGGTACTGCTCAAAGCGAGTCGAGTTGTGGGGCTGGATCAGGTGGCTCGGCGCTGGCGCCACGGAGATCAGCCAGCCCGATGAGCGCGGCCGCCACGACGGCGCCGACCAGGAGCACGGCGCGGTACCCGAGGTCGTCGATCACGTAGCCGGCGAACAGGCTGCCGACGGGGACGAGGCCGGCCCACGCCATCATCCACAAGCCCATCACCCGGCCGCGGGCGGCGTCGCTCACCTCGTGCTGGATCGCCGTGGACAGGGCGGTGATCACGATGAAGTAGAAGAACCCGGTGAGGCCGACGACGGGATACGCGGGCCCCGCCGAGGTCAACATCGCGAACACCCCGAGCGCGACGGCGAATCCGCCCAACCCGACCCGGACGAGGGTCGTGCGGTCGACCGCCCGGAGACGGGTACCGACGGCGATCGCTCCGATCGCGGCGCCCAGCCCGAAGCACCCGAAGAGCAGCCGGAAGTGCGTGCTGTCGGTGATGCCCAGCTCCGACGTGGCGAACCCGTTCATCTGGTAGATGAACACGAGCGAGAAGAGCGAGTAGATCGCCACGGTGGCGAGCGCCCGGCCGATCACGGGGTCGCGGCGGGCCTCGATGATGCCCCCGGCGATCTCCTGGAGGGGTTTGCGGCGGGAGCGTCCCGGCGGGGACCCGTCGAAGTCGACGAACGCGACGGCAGCGATGACGAACAGGTACGTGGCGGCGTTGAAGTAGAAGACCGTGCTCGTCGACTCGAGGAACGGGATCACGGCGAGCAGTGGTCCGAGCACACGCGATGCGTTCATCTGCGCCGAGTTGAGCGAGACGGCGCCAGCGAGGTCGGCGCGGTCGACGAGCGCCGGCAGCGTCGCCTGGTTGGCCGGTGCGTTGGCGGCGGCAGCAATGCCCATCGTGAGCACCAGGCCGACGATCAGGGGTTTGGACGGATGGTCGCCCGACGCGACGACGGCGAGGCCGATGCTCATCATGAGCTGGATCGTGGCGGCAACGATCATCACGAGTTTGCGGTTCACCGCGTCGGCCAGCACGCCGCCGAACGGCGAGAGGACGAGCATCGGACCGAGTTGGGCGAACGTGACGATGCCCACGTACTTGGCGCCGCCGAGCTGGTTGGCGAACGCCAGCAGCGCGACGTTCTGCATCCAGGTGCCGATGTTCGACGCGAACGCCCCGAGGAACACCCAGCGGAAGGCCCGGTGGGCGAACGCCGACCGGGGCGTCCCCACGCGGGGCTGGGTCGTCGTTGTCACTGCTCCAGACTACGGCGTGGGCGCGACGGCCCATTCCCGGATTTCCGGTGTCGTCGTATCCTGGCGCCATGGCGGTTCAGCGAGTTCTCTCCGTGTTCGGCACGCGCCCCGAGGCGATCAAGATGGCCCCGGTGGTCGCGGCGCTCGAGGCATCCCCCGACTTCGAGTCCCGGGTGTGTGTGACGGCGCAGCATCGCGAGATGCTCGACCAGGTGTTGGCCTTGTTCGAGCTCGAGGCGCATCACGACCTCGACGTGATGAGCGCCGGCCAGTCGCCCACCCAGGTGCTGGCGCGTGTGGTCGCGCAGCTCGAACCGATCCTGGCCGCCGAACAGCCCGACTGGGTGCTCGTGCAGGGCGACACGACCACGGCGATGGCGGCGGGGCTCGCGGCTGCGTACTCCGGCGCGAAGGTCGGCCACGTCGAGGCCGGCCTGCGGACGTTCGACCGTCGCCAGCCGTTCCCCGAGGAGATCAACCGGCTCGTGGTGGGGGTGGCCGCCGACCTGCACTTCGCCCCGACCACCCGGAGCCGTGACAACCTCCTTCGGGAGGCGAAGCCGCCGTCGACGGTCTTCGTGACCGGCAACACGGTGATCGACGCCCTGCTCGAGGTGGCCGAACTACCGGCCCCTGCAGGCCCCGGTCCGCTCGACGCCATCGATCCCGAGCGCGACGTGATCCTGGTGACGGCGCACCGACGTGAGAACTTCGGGGAGCCCTTCCGGCAGGCGTTCGAGGGATTGGCCGAGCTGGCCGAGTCCTTCGCCGATTCTGCCCATCTCGTCTACCCGGTGCACCCGAACCCGAATGTGGCCGACGTTGCCCGGGCCCGACTCGGTGGTCTCGCCAACGTCACGTTGTGCGACCCGCTCGACTACCACCGGCTCGTGCAGGTCATGGCGCGGGCCCGGCTGGTGATCACCGATTCCGGTGGCATCCAGGAGGAGGCGCCGTCGCTCGGCAAGCCGGTGCTGGTGCTCCGCGACGTGACCGAGCGGCCCGAGGCCGTCGACGCCGGAACGGTCGAACTCGTCGGTTGTGACCGCGACCTCATCGTGAAGCGGGCCACGCAGCTGTTGACCGACTCTGCTGCCTACGACGCCATGGCCCAGCGGACCAATCCCTACGGCGATGGCGGGGCGGCAGCCCGCATCGTCGACGCCCTCGCGGGGCGCCCCGTGTCCGAGTTCAGTCCGTCGTAGCCCTCAGTCCCTGGCGGAGCGGATCGTTCGGCAGGCGCTGCCGTTCCGTGTCGGGCGGCCCGTACGGCCTCGAGGACACCGTCGGCTCGGCGGGGGCGGGTATGGGCCTGGTGCTCATCATCATCACCCCGTTCATCTGGAGCCTTCCGACGGCCCTCATGGTCGCCGAGATGGGCACCACGATTCCGGTGCAGGGTGGCTACTACCACTGGTCCAAGACGACCCTGGGCCCGTTCTGGGGGTTCCTGTCGGGCTGGTGGATGTGGGTCGTGTCCTGGGTGGACATGGCGATCTATCCCGTGCTGTTCACCACGTTCGCCGCCAACTTCGGTGTGTTCGACTTCCTGAACCCCGACACCGGCAACCCGTGGCTGGCCTGGCTGGTGCGGTTCGCCATGATCGTGCTGCTCGGCGTGCTCAACGTGTTCGGCGCGAAGGCGATCGGCGACAGCTCCAAGGTGTTCCTGGCGATCGTGCTCGCGCCGTTCGTGCTCGTCACGATCATCGGCGTCTTCAACATGGACCGGAACCCGGTCGAGCCGTTCGTGCTCGAGGGATTGTCGCCCGCCGCGGCCTTCGGGGCCGGCCTCTTCGTGGTCATGTGGAACTACATGGGTTGGGACTCGATGTCGACGTTCGCCAGCGAGATCGACAACCCGAAGAAGAGCTTCCCGAAGGCGCTTGCGATCTCGATCCCGTTGATCACGCTCTGCTACCTGCTGCCCACCCTGGTCTCGTTGGCGATCGTCGGCCCCGACCAGATCGAATGGACAGCCGGCGCCTACACCGTCATCGCCGAGGAGGTCGGTGGAAAGTGGCTGGGGTTCATCATGAACGCCGCCGCCCTGCTGTCCGCCGTCGGCCTGTACGCATCGTGGATGCTCTCCAACAGCCGCATCCCCTTCGCGCTCGCGGAGGACGGCTACCTGCCGGCATCGATTGCCAAGCTGCACCCCAAGTACGGCTCGCCGTGGATCTCGATTCTCGTGTGCTCGATCATCTGCTCGGCCTTCATCCTCGGCCCGTTCCAAGGTCTCGTCGCCATCGACGTCACGGTGTACGCCTTCGCACTGGCGCTCGAGTTCGCTTCCCTGATCGCCCTGCGCCGCAGCCATCCCGATCTCGAACGCCCGTTCAAAGTGCCGGGTGGTTGGATCGGGGTGTTCCTCGCAACGCTCTTTCCGATGCTCGTCACCGTCGCCGCGATCTGGTTCCAGGTCCTCGACGTCGGGGCCGTGCAGGGCATCGGATGGGCGGCTGCGGCCGCCGGCTCCGGTGTGATCGCCTACTTCCCGCTTCGTCGATACAAGGCGCGCAACGGGCGTGATGTGACCTACACGATCGAGATGATCGAACGCGGTGAGTTCGTGAAGGAGACAGCCGAATGAGCGAGATGCTGCGACCCGACGATTGGGAAGATCCCGTTGTCATCCCCGACCTGCCGGCGATGGCGCGCATCCTCGTGCCGTTCGACGGGTCCCACACCGCCGAGCGGGCGCTCGCGTGGGCCGAGCTCCTCGCCGGTGCCTCGGGTGCCGAGATCGTGGTGATGGTGGCGTACCAACCCCCGCTCACCAAGAAGGGGCGTGGTGCGACCTACGTCGAGGCGATGCGTGACGAGATGCAGGCCGAGTCCGAGTCGCTCGCCAACGAGGCCGTCGAGCTGGTGCGGTCGCGTGGCGGCGCGTCGCGCGGCATCGTCGTGCGCGGCGAAGCGGCGGCAGCGGCCCTCGACGTCGCGGAGACCGAGAGCGTCGACCTCATCGTGATCGGCCGGCGCGGCCTGTCGTCGGAGCTCACGGGCATCGGCGGTTCGATGGAACGGCTCCGATCGAGCCTGGGCGGCGGCGTGACCGAACGAGTGGCGCGCTACGCCGACGCTCCGGTGATGGTCGTCTGATGAGCGCCGATCTGCACCTCACGCGGCGATCGTTCCTCGGGGCGACGGGCCTCGTGGGCCTCGGGGCCGTCGGTCTCGGCGGTTGTGGTGACAACGAGGCACAACGCCTCGTCTTCTACAACTGGCAGGACTACATCGACACGAAGCTGCTGAAGGACTTCGGTGCCGACGCGGGCATCGAGACCGTGTACGAGACCTACGCATCCAACGACGAGTTGAGCGCTCGCCTCGGGCAGGCGGGCGCGACCCGGCGACGTGGGCGCAAGGGAACGACGTTCGACCTGATCGTCCCGTCGGACAACCTGCTCACCGATCTCCGCGATGCCGATGCGCTCCTGGAACTCGGTTCGCTCGCTGGTCTCGACCATCTTGCCTCGGAGTTCCGGCGCACGTCCTTCGACCCCGGCAACCGCTTCAGCGTCCCGTGGGCGACCGGGACGACCGGTATCGGCTACTCGATGGCGGCGTTCCCCGATGGGCCGCCCGACTGGTCGGCGTTCCTCGACCCGGCGGTGTCGGGCAAGGCCACCGTCCTCGACGAGACCCGCGACGCCATGGCGATGGCGTTGTTCCTGCTCGGCGAGGACCCGAACACCACTGACGCATCGACGATCGCCGCAGCGGGGAAGAAGTTGAAGGAGGTCGTCGCCAACGGTGTCGAGTTCGACGCGTCGACCTACCTGAAGCGGCTTCGTTCCGGTTCGACGGTGTTGGCCGAGGCATTCTCGTCGGACGTCCTGCAGGCCATGTCCGACAACGACGACCTGGCGTTCGTTGTGCCCGACAACGGTGGGCTGCGGTGGATCGACAGTCTGTGCATTCCGGCGGAGGCGCCCCACCCCGACATCGCCAAGAAGTTCATCGAGTTCTATCTCCGACCCGAGGTCTCGGCGGCCAACTCGGTCGCGGTGCGGGTCGACACGGGCAACGAAGCCGCGCGGGAGTTCGTGCCACAAACGGTGCTCGACGACCCGGCGATCTTCCCGCCCGACTCGATCGTCGATCGGCTGTCCTTCACCGAGGCGCTCGACGCTGAGGTCGAGGATCGATACTCGAAGGCATTCGCGACCGCCAAGGGATCCTGACCCGGGGCTGCGACGGGGTGGGCGATGGCAGACTCGAACTGCCGACCTCACGCGTGTGAAGCGTGCGCTCTAACCAACTGAGCTAAACGCCCGAAAGCAGCGGCCACCTTAACACGGCTGGACGTCGACCGATCCACCCGATGGGCTCGTCGTCGACGGGTCGGGACACTCGATCGAGGTCGGCGCCGTGGGGCCCGGCTCGTCGGACGCGCCGCCGCCCGCATAGGCGGTGGCGATGAACAGGAACGCGGCGAGCA
>CALMLJ010000681.1 GCA_937868025.1 uncultured Acidimicrobiaceae bacterium | reverse complement strand
GCTAGGTACGGTCGCTGCGCTCCCTACTGATCGCTCCGGTACCTCGGTCGGGTGGACCTTGCATCGTCGGCGAGTTGCGCTTCATCCCCGCCACTTGATGTTGCAGCCGAGTGAGGGGAGCTGGTCGTCGGTGGGCCGACGGCCCTCGAGCAACGCGTTCACCGCGGCCTTCAGGTCGGCACCCGTGGCCCCGACGTCGTTGGACGGCCGGGCCCCGTCGAACTGGCCGCGGTAGGCGAGGCGACGGTCGGCGTCGAACACGAAGAAGTCGGGGGTGCAGGCCGCGTGGTAGGCGCGGGCGACGTCCTGGGTCTCGTCGTACAGATACGGGAAGTCCCAGCCGTAGGAGGCCGCAGTGCTGCCCATGAGCGGCGGCGCATCGTCGGGATACGCGTCGACGTCGTTCGACATGATGCCGACGACGGCGACCCCGCGGGCGATGAGTCGCTGGGTGACGAGGCCGATCTCGCGTCCGATGTGCTTCACGTACGGACAGTGGTTCGAGAGGAACGCGACGACGAGCACCGGGCTCTCGCCGCCGACATCGTCGAGTGTCTGGAGGGCGCCGAAGGGATCGGGGAGCTCGAAGTCCGGCGCTGGTGTGCCGAGCGGGAGCATGGCGGAGGGAGTGGCGACCATCGCCGCACGGTAGCCGAGGGGCACAGGTAGCCTGACGTCGACATGAGCCGACTGCGTTCCGCCTTCCTCCTGGTCGCCGCCGGGCTGCTGCTCACCCTCGCCGTCGGCCATCCGGCCGCTGCGCAGTCCGGGTTCGAACGGATCGACTCGTTCGACTCGACCATCGTGATCAACAAGGACGGTTCGGCGGACGTCACCGAAGTGATCGCCTACAACTTCGGGTCGACGAGCCGGCACGGCATCGAGCGGTTCATCCCCACGGTCTTCGACTGGACCGGCGAGGCGCCCAAGGGGTCGCTCCCCGGCGCCCGCTTCGACCGGGTGACCCCGCTCGAGAACATCTCGGTCTCGGCGAGCCCCGGCACGCCTGACGACGTCGACACCAGCTACGAGCAGATCGGTGGCGTCGAGAACACGAAGATCCGCATCGGCGACCCGGACACGACGATCACCGGCCAGCACACCTACACGATCCGGTACCGCCTCGAGGGTGTCCTCAACGGCTTCGCCGACCACGACGAGCTGTACCTCAACATCACGGGCAACGGCTGGTCGGTCCCGATCGGCTCGACGACGGCGACGGTGAGCGCCCCGGGCGCCATCTCGCGGGTCACGTGCTTCGCTGGTCCCGTGAAGTCGGTGCTCCCGTGCGACTCGTCGACCTCGACCGAGAGCGCCACGGCGGGGCAGGCGACGTTCTCCCAGGGCGCGCTCGGCAGCGGCGACGGTCTGACTGTGGTGGTCGGCCTTCCCAAGGGCGTGGTCACCGACCCGGCGAAGACCCGCATCCTGCGGGAGCGCTGGTCGATCGGCTCGGCGTTCCGGCTCAACGGCGCGACGGGCGCGGCCTCGGGCGGCATGCTCGTCGCCGGCCTCGGTCTGGTCGGCATGCTGGGTTGGCGCAACGGTCGCGACCGTCGGTACGCCGGCAGCGTCGTCGATGCCGCGTTCGGCAATGCGACCGGCGAGGACGGCCCCGTGCCGCTGTTCGACAAGACGGTGCACACCGTCGAGTTCGTGCCGCCCGAAGGAATACGTCCCGGCCACATGGGCACGCTGTGGGACGAGCAGGCGAACCACCTCGACGTGTCGGCGATGATCGTCGACCTCGCGGTGCGGGGCTGGCTCCGCATCGACGAGATCGCGCCGCAGTCCGACGGGTTCCTCGGATTCGGTGGGGACGGCGGCGACTTCCAGCTGGTGCAACTGCGCGACCACACGACCGATCCGCAGGCGAGCGAGCTGTGGGAAGCGGAGCGGTCCCTGCTTGCGTCACTGTTCGCCACGGGCTCGACGGTGCAGCTGTCCGATCTCAAGACCAAGTTCGCCGACAAGCTCTCGATCATCGAGGGGCACCTCTACGACGACGCCGTCGCCGCTGGATGGTTCCCGGCGCGCCCCGACAAGATTCGGAGCCGGTGGCACGGACGGGGGTTCGTGCTCCTGCTCCTCGGCATCGGCCTGACGGTGGTGGTGGCGAAGTTCACCCATTTCGGTCTCGTCGCCCTGCCCGTTCCGCTGCTCGGACTCGTGCTGCTCGGCAGCGCGAAGTACTTCCCGCGGCGCACGGCGAAGGGCTCGGCGCTCCTCGGCCGCGTCCGCGGGTTCAAGGAGCTGTTCGATGCGGGAGAAGGTGAGCGCCAGCGCTTCGCCGAAGCACACCACCTCTTTGCCCAGTACCTCCCGTACGCGATCGTCTTCGGCTGTACCGACAAGTGGGCCGAGGTGTTCGCCGGCCTCGGGTTGACACCCCAGGAGATGGGCCTCGGTGTGTGGTACACGAGCCCGTACGGCTACGACCCGATCCACTTCGGTTACGCCATGGGGTCCTTCACCACCCATTCGACCGGCTCGCTGGCCGCCGCGGCGCCGTCCTCGAGTGGTGGTGCCTCGTCGGGTGGCAGCGGCTTCAGCGGCGGGTTCAGCGGTGGTGGCTTCGGCGGTGGTGGCGGCGGCTCCTGGTAGCCAACGAGTGGCGGGCAGCTGTGGCAGCATGACGCCGACCGTTTGATCGAAGGGGTGGAGATGCCGCAGCAGGTGCGTGGAGTGATCGCGAAGGCCAAGGGCGAGCCGGTGTCGATCGAGACGATCGTCATCCCCGA
>CALMLJ010000680.1 GCA_937868025.1 uncultured Acidimicrobiaceae bacterium | reverse complement strand
CGCGACGCCGTTCTACTACGCGACCATGCTGGCGGAGCACCGCTGGCTGAAGGCTCACCGCGACGACCCGGCCTACGACGCCGGCCAGTTCGAGCGGCGCGACACCACCGCCAACATGACCATGGCGCACCTGAGCGTCGTCGCTCCCCTGCTCAACAAGCAGTTCCGCCGCCACCTCGAGCTCGGCAAGGGCCGCGCCGCTGTGCCGATGCTCGCGACTGCGGCAGCGGCGGCGACGACCGCGACCGTGGCCGATGCCGTGGCGCGTCGGCGACGGAGCCGGACGACGGCCGAACTCCGCGACGTTGCGACGACCGACGAACGCGACGACGCCGTGGCGCGCCGTGTCGAGCAGGTGGCCGGAGCCGCAGCTGTGGCGGCGCTCGCGACCGGCGGCCTGGTCGTGACGTCGACGTGGGCACAGCGCTTCGCCGCACCGCGGTTGTGGGACCGGCGCCTCACCGACCTGGGCACCGGCGTCGCCGGTTGGGCGACCGCCCTCGTCGGCTGGGACCTCATCTACTACTGGAACCACCGGTTCATGCACGAGAGCCGGTTCATGTGGGCGATCCACGTGCCCCACCACTCGAGCGAGCGGTACAACCTCTCGGTCGCCCTACGTCAGCCGGTGGCCGACGGCCTCGGCACCTTCGTGCCGTACGGCCTCCTGTCGTTCCTCGGCGTGCGCCCGTCGATGATCGAGACCGCGCGTTCGGTCAACCTGCTCTACCAGTACTGGGTGCACACCGAGACGATTCCCAAACTGGGTCGCTTCGAGGCCCAGATGAACACGCCGTCACACCACCGGGTGCACCACGGGAGCAACCCGCAGTACCTCGACCGCAACCACGGCGGCATCCTGATCTCCTGGGACAAGGCGTTCGGCACCTTCGAGCCCGAGGACGAGAAGGTCGTCTACGGCCTCACCAAGAACCTCAACACGTTCTCGCCGCTGTCGATCATCTTCCGCGAATACCGCGACATCGTCCGCGACGTGTTCCGGGCGAAGGGATGGCGCAACCGTCTGTCGTTCGTGTTCCGTGGGCCGGGCTGGGCCTACGAACGACACCGCGAGTCCGAGCCTCCCGCCGAGGTGGTCGAGCACCAAGGCGTCGCCTGACGGGTCAGACCGTCAGCACCCTGGCGTGCTTCACCGAGTCGGCCGCGGCCCGCCCGGTCAGCACCGGCATAACGAGGTCGATCTCGGGGAACTCCCGAACGATGCCGTCCTCGTCGAGATGCCAGAACGTCGAGAGCGACCGCAGGAACGCGCGATCGTGCGAGACCGCGATCACCGTGCCCGTGAACCCCTCGAGCGCCTCCTGCAGCACCTCCGACGACTCAAGGTCGAGGTTGTCGGTGGGCTCGTCGAGCAGGAGCAGGTTGCACCCGTCGAGCTCGAGGCACATGACGTCGAGTCGTGCCCGCTGACCACCTGACAGCGTCGACGGCAGTCGGTCCGATGCCGTGGCGAGGCCATACCGGCCGAGGGCACCCATCGCCGCCGTGTCGGTGGTGACCCGCCCGCGGGCGATGTCGAACAGCTCGTTGTCCTCGAACTCGGCTCGCCGGTTCATCTGGGAGAAGTAGCCCAGGTTGATACGGGCGCCCAACGTGACGGACCCGCCCGACGGGGCCAGCTCGCCGGCGATCGTGCGCATCAGGTGCGACTTGCCGGTGCCGTTGGGACCGACGAGCCCGACCCGATCGCCGAAGTGCACCTCGGCCGTGAAGGGCAGCACCAGGCCGTCGACCTCGAGGTCGTCACAGCGCAACGCGATACGACCACTGTCGGCACCGACCAGGTTCGGCGTGATGCGATGCCGGGGCGCCGGCGCCGGCGGAGGCCCGGCCTCGACGTACCGCTTCCAGCGGGTCTCCGCAGCGTCGGCACGCGACGAGTTGCCGCTCGAGGCCGCCCGCTGCTTCATGATCTTGTAGAAGTGGAACAGCCGCCGTTCCTCTTCCTCCCACCGTGACCGATCGGCGGCGAGACGCTCCTGCCGCTGGAAGCTGGCGTCGTCGTAGGTCGCGTAGCTCTCGCCGTGCACCCACGCGCCGCTCGCCTCGAGCGTGACGATCCGCTTGGGACTCGCGCACAGCAGCTCACGGTCGTGGGAGATGAGCAGCACCGTGGCCTTGGTAGCGGCGAGTCGCTCCTGCAACCACTCCTTCGCGGGGATGTCGAGGAAGTTGTCGGGCTCGTCGAGGAGCAGCACCGCCGGCTCGGTCTCGAAGACCGCGTCGAGCACGAGCCGCTTGCGCTCACCGCCCGACATCGTGCTGATCAACCGGTCACCGACCTCGGACAGGCCGGCGCCGAGCACGCGCCGACACACCTCGTCCCACATCGCCTCGAGTTGGTAGCCACCGAGGGCCCCCCACCGTTCCAACGCGTCGCCGATCTCGAAAGCCGCCGCGTCGTCGCCGGCGGCGAGTCGGGCCTCGACGTCCGCGAGGGCTTCACCGGCGGCGCGCACGTGGGACGGTGCCGCACGCGTCAGCATCAATCGGATCGGCACGTCGGTCGAGCCGATGCCGAGATCCTGTGGCAGGTAGTGCACCTCGCCCGACACGGCGATTTCACCGTCGAGCGGCGTCAGCTCCTTGGCAACAAGGCGCATGAGCGTCGTCTTGCCGACGCCGTTGCCGCCGACCAGCGCGCTCACCGTGCCGGCCGGGACCTTGAACGACACGTCGTCGAACAGCACCGTCCCACCGGGATGGGCGTACGCCAGGTGCTCGATGCTCAGACTCATGGCGGCAGAGGTTACGGCACCGCCACCGGGCCCCCGACGCCGATATCAGCGGGACGAACCGGCGGACAGTCCCTCAGCGCACGATGGTGGAGTTCGAACGGTGGTCGGTCAGTCGCTCCACCGGGGTCTCCCCCGAATCGACCTCGTTGTCGGACCAGTCCGGTTGACGGCGGAGGATCCGCTCGTCGAGAAGGGTGATGCCGGCGCGGAGGTCGACGAGCTCACCGATCAGCATCCGATCACGGGGCGTGCCGGGGAGGTCGACGTAGCTGGTCACCGCCGCGGGGAACGCGTCGAGGATGCTGCCCACCACCTCCTCGTGTTGGCGGGCAAGCGCGCAGCGCGCGCCGTCGGCAACGGTGTCGAGCCGTTCCCGGACGGTGACGAGGGCGTCCGAGCGTTCGGCCTCGCCGAGCGAACCGTCGAGCAGTGCGTCGAGCGCCCCGGAGATCGCCCCGCCGTCCTGCTTGCACGGGGTGCACTGCCCGCACGACTCGACGTAGAGGAACCGAGACACCCCGGCAGCGACGGCGACGAGGTCGTCGTGATCGTCGAACACCAGGAATCCGGCCGACCCCAGTCCCGAGCCGATCTCCGCCATCGCCTCGTACGTGAGCGCCACGTCGAACGCGTCGGCGACGATCATCGCGCCGGACACGCCCGGGAGTGCGGCGACGATCCGGTGCTCGGGCAACGCTCCGCCGCCGATCTCGTCGATGACCTCGGCGAGCGTCGTGCCCATCTCGACCTCGGCAACTCCAGGCTCGACCACCGCGCCCGAGACCGTGCAGACCACGGTGCCGGGCGACTCGGAGGTGCCGAGCGAGCGGAAGGCATCGACCCCCTGAGCGAGGATGAACGTCACGTTGGCAAGCGTCTCCACGTTGTCCACGAGCGCCGGCGGCGCGTCGGTGGCACCGGTCGGCTCGGACATCTCGACGTGCGCCGACAGGCCGCTCCCCGAGGTGAGGTCGACCGCGCCGGCGACCACCTCGTCGACGCCTCGCCGGAACGGCGGGGCGATGCGGGGGAACGGAGGGCGACCGTCGAGCGCCTCCAGCATCGCGGTCTCCTCGCCGAACAGGTACGCCGACGGACCCACGAAGACGTCGACCTGGACGTCGTCGCACCAGCGCGCCGCCACCAGACTGGCGACCGCGTCCCGCAGCGCGTCCGCCTCCGGGTGGAACGAGGCCTTCACGGCAACGATCACCCGGTCGGCGGAGACGGCGTGCGCCGCGATCAACGCGCCCTCGAGCACCGCGTAGGGGTTGGTCCGGAGGATCGAGCGGTCCTTGAACGTGCCCGGCTCACCCTCGGCGCCGTTGACGACGACCGTGGCGGGAGCATCGGCTGCGAGATTCTCGATGACGGCAGCCCACTTCCGTCCCGTCGGGAACCCCGCACCGCCGCGACCCCGCAACCCGGCGTCATCGAGCAGCGCCACGACCGCCGACGGTGCGAGCTCCCGAGCCGCAGCCAGACCCACGCCGCCCCCGTTGGCGAGGTGATCGTCGAGCGTCACGATGGGCGATTCGGGGAGGACACGGTGAACGACGGCCATGTCGGGCTCCTACCCGAGCCCGATCACCAGCAGACGTCGGCGCCTCCACCGGTAGGCTCGCCCCGATGAGGGGTTCGGGGACACATCGAGGAGCCAGGTCGACGATCGCTGCGGCAGTAGCGATGCTCGTGGTGGGCGGGTGCGGCGGCACCGACGACGCCGCGGATCCACCCACTCCGACGTCCACTGCCCCGGCGTCCACCACCACGACCACGACGACACCGTCGGTCGTGTCCCGCCGTCCGTTCACGACCGAGCACTCCGAGCGCACCTACCAACGAACGGCCGCCGACGGCTCCACCCGCGACCTGCTCACCGAGGTGTGGCTGCCCGTGGGCAACAGGCCGTTCCCCCTCGTCGCGTTCGCCCACGGCATGTCCGGCCACCCGCGGAAGTTCCACGAGCTGTTCGAGGCGTGGGCTGCCGCCGGATACGCGGTCGTTGCGCCGCGCTTCCCGCTCAGCGCCGCCGACGCCGGCGGCTCCCTCGCCGACAGCGTCGCCGACGCACCCCAGCAGGCGCTCGATCTCGAGTTCGTCGTCGCCCGGGTGCTCGCCGAGTCGGCCGACCCGACCGACCCGCTCCACGGGCACATCGACCCCGATGCCGTTGCGGTCGCCGGACTCTCGCTCGGCGGCGGCACGGCGTTGCTGGCGTCCTACTCCGGGTGCTGCCCCGGGCTGACTCCCAGCGTTGTGCTGGCCTTCTCACCCGTCCCGTTCGCGACCGAGCAGGCCGCCGACGCGGCACCCCTCTTCCTGATGCACGGTCAGAAGGACACCACGCTTCCCTACTCGGGCTCCCGCGACCTCTTCGACACGGCGAAGAACCGGCGCTGGCTCGTGACGATGCCCGACGCCGGCCACGCCGCGCCCTACGAGGACGATCCGTCGGCCCAGGACGACCTGGTGCGGACGGTCAGCCTCGACGTGCTCGACCAGTTCCTGCTCGGTGACGACGACGGCGTCAGCCGCGCCGAGTCGTCCGTCGCAGCGTCGGGGCTGGCGACGATCGAGTCGGCGGGCTGAGGACCGGGGCTCAGGCCTCGTCGGTCACGGCGTCGGCCGCGGCATCGGCCGCAGTGTCCGCCGTGTCGGCCACGAAGCGCACGTCGAGCGTGAGCTCCTCCGAACCCCGCACGACCGCGACCACCAACGGGTCGCCGGCGTCGTGTGAAGAGAGCGCCGTGAAGAGGTCGTCGGGCCGAACGAGGTCGACCCCGCCGGCGGACACCAGCAGATCGCCGATGCGAACACCGGCGACGGCGGCCGGGCCACCATCGACGAGCCCGCGAACGAGGAGGCCGTCTCGCTGATCGAGGCCGACCGCTGCCCGGAGCTTGTGCGCCACGTGGGACGGAGCGACCTCGACGCCGAGGCGCAGCGGACGACGCGAGCGGCCGGCACTGAGGTCGTCGACCGTTGACCGCAACGCGTCGGACGCAACCTGCGCCGCCGTGAAGCCCTTGCCCAGGCGGTGGGTGTTGACGGCGACGAGGCGGCCCTCGAGGTCGGTCAGCGGCCCGCCCGACGATCCGCGCGCCAGCGGAGCGGTGTGCTCGAGGGCCAGAGCGATCGGGCGGCCACCCGGGCCTCGGAAGGAGCGGGACGGCTGGCTGACGGTGCCGAGCGTGACGCGCACACCGGCACCGTCGCGGGCCGCCGCGACCACGAAGGCCCCGAGGCCGGGAGCGCGATCGGCCCACTCGAGGGCCGGGGCGTCGCCCGTGTCGACGTCGAGGACCACGAGATCATGGCCCGGATCGGCCCCGACCACCTTGGCCTGCTCGACGCGGCCGTCGTCGAACGTGATCTGCACCGTGCGGTCACGCAGGTTGTGGGCGTTGGTGAGGACCTTGCCGGGTGCGACGACGACACCGGCGCCGCGGTGGTCGCGCCCCACCGACACGGTCGACGGAGCGACCAGGGCGGCGGTGTGGGTGAGTTGTGCTTCGAGTTCGGAGATCAGGGACACGATGGACATCCTTCAGAGGTAGGTGACTAGTCACTAGCGTTTGAGTAGTCACTACCGTAGCACCAGGTTCGCTGCCACACTGGCGGGGTGGAACCTGCCGCTCCCCTCGCCTTCGCCGTCGAACGGATCGGCGACCGCTGGACCATCCTCATCGTCGACGCGCTGATGTCGGGCCCCCGCAAGTTCGGCGAACTCGAAGCCGACGTCACCGGGATCGCCCCGACCGTCCTCACCAAGCGCCTCCGTCAGCTCGACGCCGACGGCATCGTGGTCGGGCGCCCGTACAGCGAACGGCCGCTCCGGTTCTCCTATGAGCTGACCGGACCCGGGCGCGCCCTCGCCGGCGCCATCCAGCTGCTCCGAGACTGGGGCGCGTCCCACACCGGTGACGAGGACGCCGCCATGCACACAGCGTGCGGCAGCCCCCTCGTCACCCGGCTGTGGTGTCCATCGTGTGAGACCGTGGTCGGCGACGACGACGCCAGCGAGAACGTCAGCCTCTGACGACCATCGGGCGCCTCAGGCCTCGGCGGGGGTCGACACCGGACCCGAGTTCGCCGCATCCTCGGGACGCAGCCACACGTAGACGAGCCCTGCGATCGCAGCGCCCACGATCGGCGCCAACCAGAACGCCCAGAGCTGGGAGAGCGCCGTGCCACCCTCGAAGATCGCCGGACCCGTCGAACGGGCCGGGTTGACCGAGGTGTTCGAGATCGGGATCGAGATGAGGTGGATGAGCGTCAACGCCAGACCGATGGCGAGACCACCGAAGCCGGCGGCCGCCTTGGTGTGGGTCGCACCCAGGATGATGAGCAGGAACATGAACGTGAGGAACGCCTCGGCGAGGAGCACCCCACCCAGGGAGTAGTAGCCGTGCTCGACCCCGAACCCGTTCGACGCGAGCTTGCCGTACTGCTTGTCGAACCCACCGGGCATGGCACTGACGATCGCCCAGATCAAGCCCGTCGCTGCGATCGCGCCCAACACCTGCGAGGCGACGTCGGCCGGCAGGTCCTTCCAGTCGAACCGCTTCGCGACCGCCAGGCCGACGCTCACCGCCGGATTGAAATGGCCACCGGAGATGTGCCCGAATGCGTAGGCGCCGGTCAGGACGGTGAGGCCGAACGCGAGCGACACCCCGACGAGCCCGACGGTGTCGAGGTCGCCACGGGTGATGATGGCGAACACGGCGGTGCCGCACCCACCGAACACGAGCCACAACGTTCCGAAGAACTCGGCTCCACACCGCTTCACGAGTGGTTGATCCATGTCTGCTCCTTGCATTCGGCCAGCCGCGCTGAAATCGACAGCCCCTCCCCCAGGGGCAGATTTGACCCTACGCCGCCCGACCGAGGAGTGTGCGCCTTCAGATCTGGGTGATGTTGCCGATAGATGACGGATGGATTTCGGACTTCGTAACACTCACCGGCGTCGCGCCCTCTGCGCGGTGCTGGTCCTCGGCCTCGCACCCGTGAGCGCCGCAGCCGCCGGGGACACCCCTGCAGCTCCGTCGATCCCCTCCGTCGCCGTCGCACACGCCGACGTGCTGCGCAGCGAACAGCACCTCATCGAGGTGACCGGGACCCTCGACGCCGCCCGCCTCGAGCTCGACTCGCTCAACACCCGGTCCGCCGAGCTCGTCGATCAGATCGCCGCTGCCCGCGCCGAGCTCCGCGATCGCGCCGTTGGAGCCTTCGTCTCGTCGGAGGAACAGGACGAGACGGTCCTCTACCTCGTGGGTGGTCAGGATCTGTTCGAGTCCTCGGCGCGGATCCGCATGATGACCCATTCCGCCGAGGTGTCGAGCGCGGCATTCCGGCACTACAACGATCTGAAGGCCAGCGTCGACCCGAAGGTCGTCGAGCTCGGCGAACGAATCCAGCAGCTCGAACAGGACGTCGCCGACGCCAACGACGCGGCCCTGGCCGCCCGGGCGATCGAGGCCGAGGCGGAGCGCCAGGCGGAGCAGCGGGCACGAGCCGAGCGAGCCGCACGGGCCGCCGCCGAGGCGGCCGCAGCCGCAGCCCGATCGACCACGATCCCCACGACCGTGCCGGCCGCGACCGTCGTCGCCGATCGCGCCCCCTCCGAGCCGGCTCCGGCCGCCGCGGCTCCGGCCGCGGCACCGACCGCCGCACCGGTGCCGCTGGCGACGGTGCCCCTCCCGGCCGTGCCGGCCGGCGGCCCCTCCGAGGCTCAGTGGGCAGCGCTGCGCAACTGCGAATCCAGCGGCAACTACCGAGCCGTGTCGAGCTCGGGCAAGTACCGCGGTGCCTACCAGTTCGACTACCGCACGTGGGCGGGCCTCGGGGGCACCGGCGATCCTGCTGCGGCGCCACCGGCCGAACAGGACGCACGCGCCAAGCTGCTCTACTCCCAACGTGGCTGGCGCCCCTGGCCCGTCTGCGGCCGATTCCTCCGCTGACCAACCGCCTCCCACCCGACGACCCGAGGTCTTACGTCGGTTTTACAGACGCCTCCTAGGGTGGTCTCCATGTCCGCCGCCGAACCCCTCGCCCACGTCCTCGTCGCCGAGGACGACCGCAGTGTCCGCGACTCGCTGGCCCGGGTGCTGCGGTTCGAGGGCTACGAGGTCGAAGCGGTCAACGACGGCGCCGAGGCCCTCGAAGCCGTCACCCGCCGGCTTCCCGACGTGGTGGTCATGGACGTCATGATGCCGAACGTCGACGGCCTCACCGCCTGCCGCATGATGCGCGATCGCCATCCAGCGCTTCCGATCCTCATGCTCACGGCCCGCCACGAGGTCGCCGATCGGGTCGCCGGCCTCGACGCCGGAGCCGACGACTATCTGGTCAAGCCGTTCGCACTCGACGAACTGCTGGCCCGTCTTCGGGCGCTCGTCCGCCGCACCAGCGTCAGCGGGAGCTCCGAATCGCTGGTGCTCGACGACCTCACCCTCGACCCTCTCCGCCGCCAGGTCACCCGCGGCGGGCGCGCGATCGACCTCACCAAGACCGAATTCGACCTGCTCGAACTGCTCCTGCTCAACGCCGGCATCGTGTTGTCCCGCGAGACCATCTACGACCGCATCTGGGGCTTCGACTTCGAGACCGGGTCACGTTCGCTCGACGTGTACATCGGGTACCTCCGCCGCAAGACCGAGGACGGCGATCGACCCCGCCTCGTCCACACCGTTCGGGGCGTCGGCTACGTCGCCCGAGCGACATGAGTCTTCGCCTCAAGATCGCGGCGGCGCTCGCAGCGCTCGCGGGGATCATCGCGGCACTCGCCGCCGGTGGCGCCTACGTGACCGCGGCGCGCCAACTCGACCGCACCATCGACGAAACCCTCCTCGAGCGAGCGAGCGCCGCGGTCAACGACACGTCCCGACCTGGCCGCGGCGAACCGGGCAACCGCCAACCCTTCATGCCGGGACGAGCCCGCTGCCCCGACGTCAACGTGTTGCAGACCTTCACCGCCGCCCAAGTCATCGAGGACGGCGAGGTCCGCCAGTGCATCGTGGGCGGTGCGACCATCGAGCCGAGCGAACGTGACCTGGCCATCGCGAACGGCACCGACTTCCACGGCGACGACGATCATGACGGCGACGCTGACGCCAACTACGCCTTCTCGAGGGCCCGGATCGGCAACGAAACGGTTCGTGTCATCACGATGGCGTTCCCCGAGGGCGGCGCCATCCAGCTCGCCAGGGAAACGGGCGAAGCCGATCGCGTGCTCGACGGGCTCCGCATCCGCCTGCTGTTGATCGCGCTCACGGGCATCGTGGTCGCCGCCGCCGTCGGGTTCGCCCTGGCGACGCGCATCGTCCGACCCATCCGGCGACTCACCACGACCGCCGAGCACATCGCTGCCACCCGCGACCTCACGACACCCGTGCCCGCCGCCGGATCCGACGAGATCGGCAGCCTGTCGGCCAGCTTCACGACCATGGTCGAATCGCTCGCAGAGTCCCAGGACCAACAGCAACGACTGATCTCCGACGCCTCGCACGAGATGCGTACCCCCCTGACCAGCCTTCGCACCAACCTGGAGCTGCTGGCCCGCGCCGAGCTGGCCGCGCCCGGCTCGCTCTCCGCCGAGGACCGGCGCGCCGTCATCGACGACCTGCAATTCGAGACCGGAGAGCTGACGGCACTCCTGACCGAACTGGTGGAACTCGCGACCGATCGTGCCGGAGGCGAGGAGTCCGTTCCGGTCGACCTCACCGTTCTCACGTCCGGGGTCGCCGAGCGGGCGCGGCGACGGACGGGCCGGGTGATCGAGGTCGTCGGGCCCGACGGCGCCGACGCCGGCACCGGAGTCGTGGTCACGGTCCGCCAGCACATGATCGAGCGGGCCGTGTCCAACCTGATCGACAACGCCGTGAAGTACAGCCCCGACGGGGCGCCGGTCGACGTGATCGTCGACGGTACCCGCGTCGAGGTGCGAGACCACGGCAACGGCATCGCCGACGCCGACCTCCCTCGCATCTTCGACCGCTTCTACCGGGCGACCGAGGCCCGGACCGCGCCGGGATCGGGCCTCGGGCTCGC
>CALMLJ010000679.1 GCA_937868025.1 uncultured Acidimicrobiaceae bacterium | reverse complement strand
CCGTCGCGTCCGTAGCCACGCCCCACCATGTTGTCCTGGCACAGGCTGTCGCGACCGGCCACGCACCACCGGCACACACCACACGAGTTGGCCGACATCAGCGCCACCGCATCTCCGACGTCGACGCCGACGACGTCGTCACCGAGCGCGGCGATCCAACCGGCCGCCTCGTGACCGAGCGTGAACGGGATCCGCCAACCGATCGCCTCACCGATCTCGCCCGGAATCCCCATCATCGTGACGTCGGAATGGCACAGGCCGTTGCCGGCGACCCGAACCAGCACCTCGCCGGGGCCGGGGCTCGGGACCGGGATCTCCACCAGCTCGGGCGGACGTTGCCACTCGGTCAGTCGATAGGCGTGCATCGAGGCCGGAAGCGCTGATCCAACAAGATCTGGTGTCACGGCCCGGACGGTAGCAAGCTGCACGTATGAGCGACGCCGCCACCGATCTCACCGCACCGGCACCTCGGCCCTTCGACGCCGACAACCACTACTACGAGGCGCTCGACGCCTTCAGCCGGCACCTGCCTGCCGAGTGGGGCCCGCGCACGATCCAATGGGCCGAGATCGACGGGCGGATGTACCACGTCGTCGGCGGCCGGGTCAGCCGTGCGGTGGTCAACGCCACGTTCGATCCGGTGGCGAAGCCCGGTGTGCTGCGCGACTACTTCCGAGGCAACCCCAACGGCGACAACCCCATCGAGCTCCTCAAGGCCCGCGACCGCATCTCCCCGGCATACCGTGACCGTGACGTCCGCCTCGACCAGCTCGACGACCACGGGCTCGACGCCGTCTGGATGTTCCCGACCCTCGGCATGATCTACGAGGAGCAGCTCAAGCACGACCCCGAAGCGGTCGCCGTGACGTTCAAGGCGTTCAACCGGTGGGTCGCCGAGGACTGGGGCTTCGACTACAAGGACCGCATCTTCGCGGCGCCCTACATCAGCCTCGCCGACGTCGACGCCGCGGTCACCGAGCTGCGCTACGGCCTCGACAACGGCGCCCGCACGGTCGTGATGCGTCCGGCGGCGCCGACGACCCGCGACGGACAGAAGCCTCCGACCCACCCCGATTTCGATCCGTTCTGGGCGCTGGCGAACGAGGCCGGCATCACGGTGGTCGTGCATGCCGGCGACACGGGCTACACGTCCAACGGCTACGCGAACGACGGGTTCTCCTCCAACTTCAAGGGCGGCATCCCCCAGCCCATCAAGTTCACGCAGCTCGAGCGGGCCATCGAGGACTTCCTGGCGTCGCTCGTGTGCGACCAGCTGTTCGTGCGCTTCCCGAACCTGCGCGTGGCGTCGGTCGAGAACGGGTCGGGCTTCCTCCGGGGCCTCTTCGGCAAGCTGAACGCGACCGCCAACAAGATGGCCGGCTGGTTCAGCGAGCACCCCGTCGACGCGTTCAAGCAGAACATCTGGATCAACCCGTTCTGGGAGGACGATGTCCACGAGCTGCTCGAACTCATGGGGCCCGACAAGATCCTCTTCGGCTCCGACTGGCCCCACATCGAGGGCATGCCCCGGCCGCTCGACTACCTCGAGGAACTCGAGGGGCTCGACGCCGACACGATCGACAAGATCACCCGCCGCAACGTCCTCGAGCTGAACCAGCTGCGACCGGCCTGACCCTCACCGGTTCTGTCCTGCGGAACCGCCCCTGGAGGGGCGGTTCTGCAGGACAAATCGGGTGAGTCAGGACAGAACGCGTAGGGTTACGGCGCGACCGAGCCGAAGTCGGTGAAGCCGCTCGGGCTGTGGGCGCCGAAGGTGGCGTGCTCGAAGAGGCCCCAGCCCTCCTGTGACGACCCGTCGGCCTCGGTCGCCACGGCGTGGCCGACGTGGTCGATGACACCGAACGCGGCCATGGCGACCACGCCCGGGTCGGTCATGTCGACGTCGACGCGCTGGGACCACTCGCGACCCTTCCACTGGCCGTGCCCCCAGCTCGGGTCGCTGCCGTAGCCGCATCCCTGAGCGAGAACCACGTAACCCTTGGAGTCGACCTCGATGACGAAGGGCTCACCGTCGTCACCGTGGCAGGTGATCGTGACGCCCGTCGGAACGCGGGTGCCCGACGTGTAGTGGTAGTCGAAGCGGGGCCAGCCCAGGAGCTCGACGTTGTTCCGGCCGGCCTTCACGCGCGCCGAGTCCTCCGGCCACACGCGAACGGCGTCGTTGAGGGTGCGATGGCCCTGGCCGTCCTCCTGGGCGATGATCACGACCGCGTAGTCGTCGAACTGCATCGGGATGTACGTCCACCAGAAACCCCAGTCGGGCGCGGTCTCCGCGGCACCCCGGCCGGCGGGCTCCGGCTCACCGACGGGTCGGATGCCCCACGAGCGGTCGCGGGTGCCACACCACACGTCGGGGGTGACCTCGTAGGTCGTGCCGTCGACGCGCAGCTCACCGGCCCAGTTGCCGGTCTGGGCGAACCGGCAGGCGTCCAGAATGGCCTTGTTGCCGGTGCGCCACAGGTGCGGCTGCTCCTGCACCGCCGGGAACGCGCCCGTCCAGGTGAGGTCGAACCCGATGCCGAGGTCGTCGGCCTCGCACACGACCCGCAGCGTCTGCAGCGGCTCGATCACCTCGATGCGGTACGGCCCGACCTTTTGGTTCATCCGGTCGTCGGTCAACGCGTCGGAGAACTGCACGGCGTGCTGGGTGTCGCCGATGCGGACGCAGGCGTAAGCGTCGACGACGCCGAGGTTCGGGTAGATGCCGAACCCCGTGATCAGGAAGATCTCACCGGTCTTGTCGTGGGCGTTGATGTAACAGCGGTCGTAGAAGTTCCGGTCGCTCGACGCCGGGAACTGCAACGACAGCGGCGTCTGGTGGATCGG
>CALMLJ010000678.1 GCA_937868025.1 uncultured Acidimicrobiaceae bacterium | reverse complement strand
GGCGCGTCGCGGATCTACCTGGCCGGCGCACCCGGCGAACGCCGCGAGGAGCTGCTGGCGGCCGGCGTCGACGAGTTCATCCACGTCGGCGTCGACGTGCTCGCGTCCCTCCGAACCGCCCACGACCTCGAGGGGGTGGCGCGATGAGCGCCCAACTGCCCGACTTCACCAAGATTGCCGCCCCGACTCCGTCTGCCGGCGATGCCGACCGGTGGCGTTCCGGCGTCGAGTCCGCGACCGGGCTCGAGCTCTCGAAGCTCGCGTGGGAGACGCCCGAGGGCATCGACGTGGCGCCGTTGTACACCGCCGCCGACGTGTCGGGCCTCGACTTCCTCGACACCTACCCCGGCATCGCCCCGTTCCTCCGTGGGCCGTACCCCACGATGTACGTGAACCAGCCGTGGACGGTGCGGCAGTACGCGGGGTTCTCGACCGCCGAGGACTCCAACGCGTTCTACCGGCGCAACCTCGCCGCCGGCCAGAAGGGCCTCTCCGTCGCGTTCGACCTGGCAACCCACCGCGGCTACGACTCCGACCACCCCCGTGTTGCCGGTGACGTCGGTATGGCCGGCGTCGCGATCGATTCCATCTACGACATGCGGGTGTTGTTCGACGGCATCCCCCTCGACCAGATGTCGGTCTCGATGACGATGAACGGTGCAGTGCTGCCCGTGCTCGCCCTCTACATCGTGGCGGCCGAGGAGCAGGGCGTCGGGCCCGAGAAGCTCGCAGGGACCATCCAGAACGACATCCTCAAGGAGTTCATGGTCCGGAACACCTACATCTACCCGCCGGCGCCGTCCATGCGGGTGATCTCGGACATCTTCGCCTACACCAGCAAGCACATGCCGAAGTACAACTCGATCTCGATCTCCGGCTATCACATGCAGGAGGCGGGAGCGACGGCCGACCTCGAGCTGGCGTACACGCTGGCCGACGGCGTCGAGTACCTCCGGGCCGGCATCGATGCCGGTCTTCCCGTCGACGCGTTCGCCCCACGGCTCAGCTTCTTCTGGGCGATCGGTATGAACTTCTTCATGGAAGTGGCCAAGCTCCGGGCCGCGCGTCTCCTGTGGGCGCGCCTCGTGCGCGAGTTCCAGCCGAGCAACGACAAGTCGCTCTCGCTGCGCACCCACAGCCAGACGTCGGGGTGGTCGCTCACCGCCCAGGACGTGTTCAACAACGTCGTCCGCACCTGCGTCGAGGCGATGGCCGCCACCCAGGGGCACACCCAGTCGCTCCACACCAACGCGCTGGACGAGGCCCTCGCGCTGCCGACCGACTTCTCGGCCCGGATCGCCCGCAACACCCAGCTGTTCCTGCAGCAGGAGTCGAACACAACCCGCGTCATCGACCCGTGGGGCGGCAGCTACTACGTCGAGCGCCTCACCTACGAACTCGCCCGCAAGGCGTGGGATCACATCGCCGAGATCGACGGTCTCGGCGGCATGGCCAAGGCGATCGAAGCGGGCATCCCGAAGCTGCGCATCGAAGAGGCGGCCGCTCGCACGCAGGCACGTATCGACTCGGGCCGCCAGTCGGTCATCGGCGTCAACAAGTTCCGGCCCAACGGTGACGAGAAGATCGACGTCCTCAAGGTCGACAACGCCACGGTCCGCGCCGGCCAGATCGCGAAGCTCGAGCGGCTGCGTGCCGAGCGCAACGGCGACGCCGTGACCTCGGCGCTCGACGCCCTCACCAACGCCGCCGGTTCGGGCGACGGCAACCTGCTCGAGCTGGCCGTCGACGCGGCCCGGAAGATGGCCACCGTCGGCGAGATCAGCGAGGCCCTCGAGAAGGTCTACGGTCGGCATCGGGCCGAGATCCGGTCGATCTCGGGTGTGTATCGGAGCGAGATGGGCGCAGACAACGAGACGGTCGAACGGGTCCGTCGCAAGGTCGAGGCCTTCGAGGCGGCCGATGGCCGGCGGCCCCGGATCCTGCTCGCCAAGATGGGCCAGGACGGTCACGACCGCGGTCAGAAGGTCGTTGCGTCGGCCTTCGCCGACCTCGGGTTCGTCGTCGACATCGGTCCGTTGTTCACCACGCCGCAGGAAGCCGCGCAACAGGCGGTCGACGCCGACGTGCACATCGTCGGTCCGTCCTCGTTGGCGGCGGGCCACCTGACCCTGGTGCCCGAGCTGGTGCAGGCACTGGCCGATCTCGGGCGCCCCGACATCATGATCGTGGTCGGCGGCGTGATCCCCCCGCAGGACTTCGACGAGCTCCGCGCCGCCGGCGCGGCCGCTATCTTCCCGCCCGGGACGGTGATCGCCGCAGCCGCAGACGACCTGCTCGATCAACTGGCCGATCGGTTGGGCTACTCGCTCTGACATCGTCGCCGCTCGACGGGAGCGGCAACCGGATCCGGAAGGTGGTCGGGTCGGTCTCGGCCACGTCGAGCCGCCCGCCCTCGGACTCGATGATGCGCCGCGCCAGCGGGAGTCCGATGCCGTGGGTGTCGGGCCGCGGGGGTTCCACGAACAGGTCGCTGAGCGTCGCCGGATCGATGCTGCCTTCATCGGAGACGGTGAGCTCGGCCCAGCCGTCGGCGTCGCGGAGCGACAGTGTCACCCGACCTCTGCCGTGCCGTGCCGCGTTCCACAGCACCACGTCCAACGCCTGGCCGACGGCGCCGGGTGCCGCCTCGATCGTGAGCGGCGGACCGGGAACCACGTCGATCCGGCGCCGCTGACGTCGCAGCGCCACCCCGACGTCGTCGACGTGGCTCGCGGTGAGGGTCCGCAGGTCGAACCTGGTGGCCACGCCGGCCCGACCGGTCCGCGACAGGCGCAGCAGTGCATCGATGGTCGCGGAGAGGCGGTCCGCCTGTTCGATGGCGGCCTGGACCTCGGCGGCCGTGTCGGGATCGTCGGTGTGGGCGAGCTCCTCGAGCCGGAGACGAAGGCCGGTCAGAGCGGACCGCAGCTGGTGCCCAGCGTCGCTGTTGAAACTCCGTTCGGCTCGCACGAGCGCGTCGATGCGCGCCGCCGACGCGTCGAGGGTCGTGGCGAGGCTGTCGAGCTCGGGGACGCCCGAGCGCGGCGCGATCACCGAGAAGTCACCGGAACCGAGGCGGGCGGCCGTTGCTGCAAGTTCGCGGAGGGGCTGGCCGAGGCGTCGGGCCTCGGCCTGCGCGAGCAACCACGTGGTGAGAAGGCCGGCGACGCCGAGGCCGGCGAGGATGATCAGCGGTTGGCGGACCCGGTCGCGTACGGGATTGGCACTCGCGTAGACGGTCGCTGACGACCCGTTGACGTCGGAGGCGGTGGCCGAGATCAGGTCGCCGGCGGGAAGCTCGCGCACTTCGACGGTGCTCCCGCCGGCGAGTTTGAGCACGGCGCTGCTGTTGGGCGGGAGCAGGCGATCGAGCCCGGACGCGTTGACGCGGAGGATCGATGTGGTCGGGTCGACCGCCTGGTCGAGGAGGTAGGACGCCTGCTGGTCGAGCTGCGCCTTGGACTCGTCGCTGGCGACGCGCTGGAGGAGGTAGCCCATCGGGACGGCGAGCAGGATGAGGACGACGGCGGTCACGCTCAGGAACGAGATGACCAACCGTCGTTTCACGGTGCCCCGGTCTCGAAGCGGAAGCCGACGCCGCGCACGGTGGTGACGTAGCGCGGCTGGTCGGGATGGTCACCGAGCTTGCGGCGGAGGGCCGACACGTGGACGTCGAGGGATCGGCTGGTGGCGTAGAAGTCGTCGTCCCACACCTCGCTCAGGATGCGCTGTCGGGTGACGACTCGGCCGGCCTCGGAGACGAGGAGCGACAGCAGCTCGAACTCCTTGGGGGTGAGGTGGAGCTCCTCTTCGCCGTTCCACACACGGTGGGCGTCGGTCTCGAGTCGGATGCCCTGCGCCTCGATGACGCTCTCGGTGGCGACCGTGTGGCGGAGTCGAGCCCTGACCCGGGCCGTCAGCTCCGCCATGGAGAAGGGCTTGGCCATGTAGTCGTCGGCGCCGGCGTCGAAGCCGACGACGAGGTCGAGCTCGTCACTCCGGGCCGTGAGCATGATGATCGGTAGGCCGGAGTCCTCGGCGCGGATGGCACGGCACACGTCGAGCCCGTCGATGTCGGGGAGCGTGAGGTCCAGCACAACGAGGTCGAACCCGCCCGCGAGGGCAGCAGCGATCGCGTCAGCACCCAACGCCACGTGGACGACCTCGAAGTCCTCTCGACTCAAGGCGCGTTGCAGTGGCTGGGCGATCGCGGCGTCGTCCTCGACGAGAAGTAGGCGGTGCACGCCGACGAGCGTAAACGTCGCAGCTCCGAGTGTGCCGATCCGATCGCCAATGAGGCGATCACCGATCGCCTTTACCGTTTCTTCGCGGTCGAGACGGCGATTCTTCGCGGCCTGTTCAACGAGAATTGTGGTTGGAGTGCCGCGTGGTCTCCAGAGGTTTCTCCCAGATGAGGTTCTCCCAGTCTCAGGGCGCCCTTCGGGGCGCCCACCTCTTTTTCCCGGCGGCGTCGAGCGGTGACCGCAGTCCGGATCGGATCTGTCTACGATGCCGACGATGCGACCCCAGCTGACAGCGGCCGAGCTGGCCGACGGAGTGCTCGCGGGTCGACGGACCGTCCTGGCCCAGGCGATCACGATGACCGAGAGCCGCCGCGCCGATCATCGCCGGCTGGCCGCCGAGGTGCTCGACCGTGTGATCGGGTCGACCGGCTCCTCGATCCGGGTCGGCATCACCGGCGTGCCGGGCGTCGGCAAGTCGACGTTCATCGATCAGTTCGGGACCAACCTCACGCGGGCCGGTCACCGCATTGCCGTGCTCGCCGTCGACCCGTCGAGCCAACGCACCGGCGGCTCGATCCTGGGTGACAAGACCCGTATGGAGCGCCTCGCCGTCGACCCCGACGCGTTCATCCGGCCGTCACCTGCGGGCGCCACGTTGGGTGGGGTCACCCGGACGACGCGCGAAGCCATGCTCCTGTGCGAGGCCGCCGGGTTCGACGTGATCCTCGTCGAGACGGTGGGTGTGGGCCAGTCCGAAACGATCGTCGCGGACATGGTCGACTTCTTCCTGGTGCTCATGCTCTCGGGGGCCGGCGACGAGCTGCAGGGGATCAAGAAGGGGGTGCTCGAGCTCGC
>CALMLJ010000677.1 GCA_937868025.1 uncultured Acidimicrobiaceae bacterium | reverse complement strand
AGGGCCAGGTCGACCTCGTCGGCCGTGACGACGAGCGGGGCCATGAACCGGATCACGTTGCCGTAGGTGCCGGCGTTCATGAGCAGCAGCTTCGACTCGGTACGGCAGTGCTCGATGATCGCTGCCGTGCGAGCGGTCGCCGGGGAGCCTGTCGCCGGGTCGCGGAACTCGGCGGCGACCATGAGGCCAGGGCCACGGACGTCGGCGATGACCGGGTGGTCCAGAGCGAGCTTGGACAGGCCGGAGCGCAGTTGCTCACCCCGGTCGTTGACGTTGGCCAGGAAGCCGTCCGACGTGAGCACCTCGATGGTTGCGAGGGCTGCGGCACAGCCGATGGGGTTGCCGCCGTAGGTGCCGCCGTGGGATCCGGTCGGCCACGCCGCCATGATCTCCGCCGACGAACCGATCGCCGAGAGCGGGAAGCCCGAGGCGATGCCCTTCGCCATGATCAGAATGTCCGGCTCGATGCCCGTCGTCTCGACCGCGAACATCGTGCCGGTGCGGCCGAAGCCGGCCTGTACCTCGTCGGCGACGAAGAGCATCCCGTGTTCGGCACAGATGGCCTTGAGGCCGTGGAGGAACCGCGCCGGCGCCGGTTCGTAGCCGCCCTCGCCGAGCACCGGCTCGATGATGATCGCCGCGGTCTCGGCCGGGGACGTCTGGCTGAGCAGCAGGTGTCGTACGGCTTCGAGCGCCGCGTCGATGCGGTCGTCGAGTGTGCCGGCGCCGAGCGAACGGGGGAACGGCGCGACGAACACCCCCGATGGCAGCGGGCTGTGACCGGACCGGTAGACGGTCTTCGACGTGGTCATCGCCATGGTGAGGTGGGTGCGACCGTGGAACGACCCCTCGAACACGATCACGTTGGGCCGTCCGGTCGCCTGCTTGGCCAGCTTCACCGCCGCCTCGGTCGCCTCGGCGCCGGAGTTGGAGAAGAAGAAGGTGTCGATGCCGGCGGGGGTGATGCGGTCGAGCGCGTCGGCCAGCTCGCCCAGGAGCGGGTGGGTATAGCAGTTGGCCTGGGCGTGGATGAACCGCGCCGCCTGGGCCTGGATCGCCGCGACGACCGTCGGGTGGCAGTGACCGGTGCTGGTGACGGCGATGCCGGCGGTGAAGTCGAGGTACCGGTCGCCGTCGCCGGTCGTGACCCAGCAACCCTCACCCGACACGACATCGAGATCGGTGACCTTGTACCAAACAGGGGCAAGATGAGACATCCCACCAGTGTTGCGCGAATCCCGTGCCAGGGAGGTCACGCAGGCAGTTTTCGCCGGAGTCGGCCTACGCCAGCTCCGCCTGCATGAGGATCGGCGTGGTCGCTTGCTCGGAACCGCCATCGGGTTCGTCGGTGACGGCGAACCCGATGGCGCCGTCGAGGCTCACGTCGATGGCTGCCTCGACCTTGCCGGAGCCATCGGGTTCGAACAGGCCGGCCTTGTGCACACTGCCGTCGGCGTCGACCCGCCAGAGCTCGTAGGTCCGCCCCGGTTCGACCGGCGGGATCGTGGTCGAGATCACGATGACCTTGCCCGCCTCGGGTGACACGACGACACGTCCGGCGGCGGCATCGTCGCCGACCCCTTTCAAGGTCACGACCTCGGCGTCACTGCGGGCGAGGACGCTCGCCAGTTCCGACGACGTTGCGTCGCCGTTGTCGGCGATGGCGTAGCCACCGAACCCGGCGAGCACGATGAGTCCTGCCGCGACCGCTCCGAGGAGTGCACGGCGACCGGCGCTGGCGCGACGGCGCTCGTCGAGACGGATCACCGGCGGATCCTGCCGGGTCATGGCGACCTGCGCGAGGACGTTGGTGCGGAGTGCTGGGGGCGGCAGTGCAGCCGATACCTCACTGAGGCGTGCCGCGGTGGCCCTGAAGCCGGCGACCTCGTCGCGCAGCTCGGCATTCGTGGCAAGGAGTGCCTCGAACTTGAGGAGTTCCTCGCCCTCGAGCGCGTCCAGCGCGTAGAGGCCCGCCATCCCGGCGAGGTTGAGCGAGTCGTGTTCGTCAGCGGATGCGTTGCTCATGAGGTCACCTCCAATCGGTCGCGGAGACGGACGAGGCCATCTCGAATTCTGGTCTTCACGGTGCCGAGCGGCAGATCGAGGAGGGCGGCCACCTCACTGTGGCTGTGGCCGCCGAAGTACGCCAGCTCGATGGATTCGCGCTGCGGTTCGGTCAGTTCCCCGAGGGCATTGGCGACGCGTTCGCGGTCGAGGAGGTCGACCACGACGGCGCCGGTGTCGGGGGCCGTCGCGCCGGCGTGCTCGAGCGCGTGCCGCTCGTCGCGGTTACGACTCGCCTGCTCCGACCGGACTCGGTCGACCGCACGGCGGTGAGCGATGGTGAGGGCCCAACTGGTCGCTGCCCCGAGCCGTCGCTCGTAGCGGGGCGCTGTGCGCCAGAGTTCGAGCATGACCTCCTGGGTGACCTCCTCGGAACGGGCGGGGTCCCGAAGGATCGAGCGCACGATGCCGAACACCCGCTCCACGATGATCTCGTAGAACTCGGCGTACGCCTCCTGATCGCCCTTTGCGACCTGCACGAGAAGCTCGTCCGCGGACTTCGGAAGCGACCGTCCGCGGCGGGTCAGGAGATCGATCACCTCATGATCCTTGTTGATGCGAGCCTCCATACAAAGCCGTTCGGCGCGGATCCCGAATCGGATTGGGGGATGGCCACACTTTTTCGCCAGACCGTTCGGAGGCGCGCGAAACGGGCCGGGTCCCGAAGGACCCGGCCCGTCATCCACCTCCCCGTGTCCAGGAAGGGGAGGCGATCAGTCAGCTGATCAGCTGGGCATCAGGACCGAATCGATGATGTGCACCGTGGCGTTCGCCACCTGCACGTCGCCGCAGACGACCGCGGCTTGACCGTTCACCTGGAGCGAGGAGGCGTCACCGGAGAAGGTGATGTCCTGGCCCTCGACCGTGGTGGCCGTCCCGGCCTTGGCGAGGTCGGCGGCCGACATCTTGCCGGCGACCACGTGCAGGGTGAGGATCTTGGTGAGGGTCGCCTTGTCGGCGAGGACGGCGTTCAGGTCGGCCTCGGGGATCTTGGCGAACGCATCGTTGGACGGGGCGAAGATCGTGAACGGACCGGGTCCGTTCAGCGTGTCGACCAGACCGGCCTCGGTCACTGCGGCAACCAGGGTCGACAGCAGCGGGTTGTTCGAAGCGGCGGTAGCGGCCGGATCTTCAGCCATGCCGGTGAAGCTGCCGGCAC
Organism: uncultured Acidimicrobiaceae bacterium; assembly: GCA_937868025.1. The sequence continues at coordinate 2,097 of CALMLJ010000677.1, read as the reverse complement.
CGTCGGCGGGGACGGCGGCGCAGGCCGGGCCGGAGGGCTCGGTGCTGGCGCCGGAGCCGGAGCTCATGGCGTCGGGCATGAGGACCGAGTCGATGATGAACACGGTCGCGTTGGCGGTCTGCACGTTGGCGCAGACGACGGCGGCCTGGCCGTTGACCTCGATGTTGTCGGCGTCACCGGAGAAGGTGATGTCCTGGCCCTCGACCGTGGTGGCCATACCGGCGGAGATGAGGTCGTCAGCGGACATCTGCTCGGGCACGACGTGCAGGGTGAGGATCTTGGTGAGGGTCGCCTTGTCGGCGAGGACGGCGTTCAGGTCGGCCTCGGGGATCTTGGCGAACGCATCGTTGGACGGGGCGAAGATCGTGAACGGACCGGGTCCGTTCAGCGTGTCGACCAGACCGGCCTCGGTCACTGCGGCAACCAGGGTCGACAGCAGCGGGTTGTTCGAAGCGGCGGTAGCGGCCGGATCTTCAGCCATGCCGGCGAAGCTGCCGGCACCGTCGTCGGGCACGGAGGCGCAGCCGGGACCGGTGGGCTCGGTCGAGTTGGAACCGGAGTCCGAGCTGGGGGCCGCGGTGGTGGCGGTGGAATCGGCGGTGTCGACCTCGTCGTTGGCACACGACGCGGCGACCACCGACAGGCTCAGGAGGCCCGCCAGGGCGATCCGTCGGATGGTGCGGGGTTTGCTCATGGTTGTCTGCTCCTGTTTGAGGGGTCTTGCGGTGAGAACTGTTGGGTGTTCGGAGCCCGGCTCCGATCGGATCGGTTTCGTTCGGCCGACCACCCGTTCGAGGGGTCGTGTGACGAGCGCGCGGCGCAGGTCGGCGCGACGGTCGACCTTCAGCTGACGAGGGCGACGACGCTGTGCCAGCCCGACGCGCCGTCGGGAAGCGGCGCAACCCGTTCCTCGGTCTGGATCTCGCCCGTGCCGTCGGTGGCGCGGCAGGTGATGTTGTGGCTGCCGGCGGCGAAGTCCCACGGCAGCACCCACTGGCACCACGTCTCGTCGTTGGGCACGGGCTTGAGTTCCGCTGGGGTCCACGCCCCGTCGTCGACTTTGACCTCGACCTTGGAGATGCCTCGGGTCTGGGCCCAGGCGACACCGGCGATGGGATGACGGCCGGCCTCGATGCGGCCGAGACCCGCTGGAGTGTCGATCCGCGAGAACGTCTTGATGGGAGCCTCGACCGCGTACCCCCGGGGCACCCAGTAGTGGTCGAACTCGGCGAAGGTGGTGAGTTCGATCTCGGTCAACCACTTCGTCGCTGACACGTAGCCGTAGAGGCCGGCCACGAGGAGTCGCGCCGGGAATCCGTGGATGACCGGCAGCGGCTCACCGTTCATGCCGACGACGACCATGGCGGTGCGGTCGTCGTCGAGAGCCGAGACCGGGAACCCGCAGGTGTAGCCGTCGACGGATCGACCGACGAGCTGGTCGGCCCCCGCTTGGACGCCTGCTTCGTCGAGGAGCTCCCGGAGCGGGACCCCGAGCCAGCGGGCGGTACCGGCGAGCTGTCCGCCGACCTCGTTGGAGACGCAGGTGAGGGTCAGATCGGCTTCGACGAGGTCACGGTCGAGAAGGTCTTGATAGGTGAAGGACAACTCCCGGTCGACGAGACCGGAGATGGTGAGTTTCCAGGTGTCGACCGGAACTTGTGGCACCTCGAGCGCGGTGTCGATCCGGTAGAAGTCGTCGTTGGGGGTGATGAACGGTGTCGACCCGTCGACGCCGGCGGCGTACTTCGCGGGATCGAGAGCGGGCAGCGGCCGCTTCGCCTTCGGAAGGATGACCTTCGCCCGGTCGACCGCGGCGTCGAACCGGGTGCGGAGCCACCGGCCGGTCGTCGCCGCGCCGGCTCCGACGAGCGCGACGGCCGCTGCGCCACCGAGGAACGCACGACGCGAAGGCGTCGAAACGATCGGCGATACGGCGTCGGGCGCAACCGGGCGTGAGGACGCAGGAACGTCTCCGACCGGTGCCGCCGGTCGGTCCCATGCCCGCCCGGCGAGGAATCGGAGTGCTGCCACGGCGACGACGCCGCCCACCACCGAGGGGACAGCGGCGGCCGCGCCACCGACTCCGGCGAGCGCCGC
>CALMLJ010000676.1 GCA_937868025.1 uncultured Acidimicrobiaceae bacterium | reverse complement strand
ATCGTCGCCCGGATCGACATCGACCTCCCTCGGCCCCGCACGCCCGACATGATGCGCAGCCCCGAATTCCACGCCTACTGCGACCAGTTCAGCGACCTGCTGTTCTCCGGTGGCGTCGCCCCGAGCGGCGACGACTGACGGCGCCCGATGATCGAGGAGCAGCCGTGAACGCCGCCATCAACGTGCCGGTCAAGACCGGACCACCCATCAAGCACGACGAGATCGTCCGGAACGCGACGATCGGGGAGCGGCTCTCAGCGTGGGTGCGGGGCTCGATCCCCGGTGCGCTCGGGTTCGCCGGGTTCCTCATCGTGTGGGAGATCGTCGGCCGCGTCGTCAACTCCGGACGTCAGATCCCGATGGTCCCGCCGCCGACGTCGGTCGTCGACGCCATCCTCACCGACGGCTGGTCGTACTACCGGCCCAACATCGGCACGACCCTCGGGTATGCGCTCGACGGATGGGTGTGGGGCAACCTGCTCGCCGTCGCGGCTGCCGGGCTCGTGCTCATGGTGCCGCAGCTGGAGATCGTGATCCTCCAGCTGGGTGTGACGACCTACTGCCTCCCGCTCGTGGCCGTCGCACCGCTCGTGTTCCTCGTGTACGAGGGCCCGACGCCCTACCGGATCATCACCATCCTGTTCGTGTTCTTCACGACCCTGGTGCTCACGCTCGCCGGTTTGCGCAGCGCCGACCCCACCAGTCTCGACGTCGTGCGCGCCTATGGCGGCGGGCGCTGGCAGGGGTTGCGGCGGGTGCGCCTGATCTCCGCGCTGCCGAGCATCTTCGCCGGCTTCAAGATCGCCGGACCTGCTGCCGTGCTCGGCGCGGTGCTCGCCGAGTTCTTCCAGCCGGCCGACAGCGGCCTCGGGGTGGGCATCATCCGGAGCCAACAGCAACTCGAGATCTCCCGTACATGGGGCATCGCCGTCGTGTCGACGATGATCGGCGCCGCCGCCTACCTGCTCACGACCTTCGTCGCCCGGGTGGCGACGCCGTGGGCGCCGAAGTTGGAGGTGTGACGTGGCTGCCGTGACGATCGATGCAACCACGGTGGTCGCACCCTCGGCCAGCACCGGCGTGCTCGGCGCGTTCGCCAAGCGGTTCGCCGTGACGTTGGGCCGTGCCGTCTTCTCACTGGTGTTGGTGCTGGCGCTCTGGCAGTTCCTCGTGTGGACCTGGGGCGAGCAGCTGTCGTTCTCCACCCGCGGTCCCGCCGACGTGTGGAAGTACCTCTTCGGTGAGAACTCGACGCCCGAGATCCGCTCGGCGATCTTCTCGGACCTGTGGATCACCCTCGGTCACGCCGCTCTCGGTCTGTTCGCCGGTACGGCGGTCGCGGTGCTCGTGGCGTTCGCATTCAACGTGATCCGTCCCCTCGAGCAGGGGCTGATGCCGGTGGCGATGGTGTTGCGTTCGGTCCCGCTCGTGGCCATGGCGCCGCTGATCTCCACGATCTTCGGCCGGGGCCTGGTGACGGTGGCGGTGGTTGGCGGCATCGTCACGTTCTTCCCGACGCTGGTCAACGTGTCGCTGGGCCTGCAGAGCGCACCGCAACAATCCGTCGACCTGATCAAGGCCTACGGCGGCAGTCGCTGGTACACGTTGCTGAAGGTGCAGTTCCCGTTCGCGCTCCCGCCCCTCTTTGCGGCGCTGCGGGCCACGGCTCCGCTCGCGATCACCGGTGCGATGCTCGCCGAGTTCTTCCTGACCGGCACCGGCCTCGGCTCGTCGCTGAACCTGGCCCGGAACCAGTTCAAGTACAACTCGATGTGGAGCCAGGCCGCGATCGCCACGCTCTTCTCGGTCCTGATCTACGCGCTGGCCGTAGGTGTCGAAGGTGCCGTGCTGGCACGATTCGCTCCCGATCGGGCCAAGGCCGCCAAGGTCAAGGCCTGAGTACCTGCATGCGGGATCTGCTGGCGCTCCCGAAGGGCCACCTCCATCTTCACCTCGAGGGCGGCATGCGACCGTCGACGCTCGTCGACCTGGCCGAGGCCGCCGGCATCGGGGTTCCCGTCGTCAGCGGGTTCGGCAGCTTCACGGCGTTCGCCGACATGTACGTCGCAGCGTGCGAGGTGCTCCGTACCCCCGACGACCTCGCCCGACTCGTCGACGAGGCCGTCGAGGATGCATCGCTGTCGGGTTCGGTGTGGTTCGAGCCCTCGTTCTATCCGCCGCATCACCGCGAGCGTCTCGGCTCCGACGACGAGGTAGTTGAGATCGTGTTGGAGGCCCTCGCCGCGGCGGCCGACCGGCACGGGGTGGCGTGTGGTCTCATGCTGGCGTCGGATCGCACGCAGCCGGTGTCGGAGGCGATCGTGCTGGCGGAACTCGCCGTGCGGTACGCCGACCGCGGCGTGGTGAGCTTCGGACTGGCGAACGACGAGGTGCTGGGCGCACCCGAGGCGTTCGCTCCGGCCTACGACATCATCCGCGATGCCGGTCTGCTCTCGACCCCGCACGCCGGCGAGTTGTGCGGTCCCGAGTCGGTCCGGGGCGCGCTCGACGCGCTGGGCGCCGACCGACTGCAGCACGGGGTACGCGCCGTGGAGGACCCAGCTCTCCTCGCTCGGTTGGCGGAGGAACAGGTCTGCTGCGACGTGTGCCCGTCGTCCAATGTGCTGCTCTCGGTGTCGCCCGATCTCGCCGGGCACCAGCTCGTTGCGATGCTCGAGGCCGGCGTGCCGTGCTCACTCAACGCCGATGATCCGTTGCTGTTCGGGCCGGGGCTGTTGGAGGAGTACGAGGTGTGCCGTTCGGAGATGGGCCTGTCCGACGACCAGCT
>CALMLJ010000675.1 GCA_937868025.1 uncultured Acidimicrobiaceae bacterium | reverse complement strand
AGACGTCTGGATCAGGGTACCGAGGGGTCGGCCGACTTCCTCCGGGGCGGGTCGCCGAACGCGATCTCGACATCGAGACCACCGGAGAGGCGGGGCCGGGCGACCATCAGTGCGCCGTGCGCATCGGCGATCGCCTTCACGATCGCCAGACCCAGTCCGTGACCGGCATCGGCAGCCGTGGAGGTCCGCTCGGTCGTCAATCGTTGGAACGGCTCGAACAGCCGTGCCACCTCGTCGACCGGTACCGCCGGGCCGGTGTTGCCGACTCGGATCACCGAACGCCCCTCGACGACGCCCGTCCACACCTCGACGCGTGCCCCGCCCACCGTGCCGTCGCTCCGGTTGTGGCGGACGGCGTTGTCGACGAGATTCGCCACGAGACGCTCGACGAGATCGGGGTCGCCCACGGTAGGAGCCCGGCCGAAGTGAGCGTCGACGGTGACGCCGCCGGCCTCGGCTGCTCCGCGCCGCTGGGCAACAACATCAGCCGCGACGACAGCCAGGTCGAACGGCTCGCGTTCGTCGATGCCACGCTCGCCGCTCGCCAGCGTGAGGAGCGCTGCGATGAGGCGCTCCTGCTGTGCACCGATCGCCAGCACCTCCTCACACGCCGAGCGGAGGGTGACGACGGACGCGTCGGGGTCGGCCAGGGCGACCTGGAGCAACGCCCGCTCGGCGGTCAGCGGAGTGCGGAGCTCATGGGAGGCGTTCGCCACGAAGTGACGTTGGGAGTCGAAGGACGCCTCGAGTCGGCCCAGAAGATCGTCGAGGGTTGCGCCGAGCTCGGTGATCTCGTCGTCGGGCCCCCGCAGGTTCAGGCGTTCGTGCAGGTTGCTCGCCGAGATCTCCTGCGCGGTGGTCGTGATCGTCCGGAGCGGACGCAACGTCCGCCCGGCGACGACCCAGCCCACCCCGATCGAGACGAGGAGCATCACAACGAGGGCGATGATCGAGCTGATCGCCAGGCGATCGACGTCGGGCGGGGGCATCGGCAGCTGGACCCCGGACGGATCGGGCCTGAACGAAACCGCGGCCACGTCCGACGTGCGGGCACCCACGTTGGCGATGGCCAGGACGAGGAACCCCGACACGAGGAACAGGCCGCTGTAGAGCAACGTCAGGCGCGCTCGAATCGTGCGTGGCCGGCGCAGCCACCGGGACCGGCCCCGGCCGGCGACCGCAGCGCCGGCCATCAGACGCCCCCGATCCGGTAGCCCGCTTCGCGAACCGTGTCGATGACCGACGGCTCACCCAGCTTCGTACGGAGGCGCCGCACCGTGGTCTTGACCGTCGTGGTGAACGGGTCGGCCATCTCGTCCCACACCCGCTCCAGCAGCTCCTCGGCCGACACGACGCGACCGGCCGCCGCCATCAGGCATTCCAGCACGGCGAACTCCTTGGGGCTCAACGAGAGGCGACGTCCTCCCCGGAACGCGACCCGGGCGCTCGGATCGAGGGTCAGGTCATCGTGTTCGAGCGTCGGTGGCACCGCAACGGCGGGACGGCGGGCGAGCGCACGGATGCGCTCCACCAGCTCGGTGAAGTCGAACGGCTTCGGAAGGTAGTCGTCGGCACCGAGGCGCAGGCCGTCGACGCGGTCCTTCACCGTGCCCGACGCCGTGAGCATGAGGACCCGCGTGCCCGAGCCGTCCCCGACGATACGACGGCACACGTCGTCGCCGTGGACGATCGGGAGGTCGCGGTCGAGGACCACCACGTCGTACCGGGTGTGGGCCACCACCTCGAGCGCCGCGGCGCCGTCGGTCACGACGTCGACGGCCATGCCCTCGCGACGCAGGCCGGTACCGATGGTGCGACCCAGTACCTCATGATCCTCGACCACCAGCACTCTCACCGCGTCACCTTCCCACGCGGCCGGTGACAGCCAGGTGACAGGTCACGCCACCGGGCTGACACCGGCGGTTCCGTACAACCGCAGCATGACCACGTCACCACCCGCGGACTCCCCCACCCTCGTCGCGACCGGGCTCGGCAAGCGCTTCGGCCGCCGCTGGGCCCTGTCGGACTGCACGCTCACCATCCCGTCGGGCCGCGTCGTCGGCCTCGTCGGTCCGAACGGCGCCGGCAAGACGACGCTCCTCCACCTGGCCGTCGGGCTCACGACGCCCGACGCCGGCACGATCGAGGTGCTCGGAGACCCACCCGGAGACCGGCCCCGACAACTCGCCAAGGTCGGGTTCGTGGCGCAGGACACGCCGACGTACTCGTCGTTCACGGTCGCCGAGCACCTCCGGCTCGGGGCGTGGCTGAACCCGACCTGGGACGCGGTGACCGCCGAGGAGCGCATCGACCGCATCGGCATCGATCGCCGCCAGCGCGCCGGCAGGCTCAGCGGCGGCCAACGGGCACAGCTCGCACTCACGCTCGCCGTGGCGAAACGACCCCAGCTCCTCGTGCTGGACGAACCCGTCGCGAGCCTCGACCCGCTGGCACGCCGCGAGTTCCTCGACGGAATCGCCGAGATCGTGTCGGAGCAGGGCATCAGCGTGGTGTTCTCGTCGCACCTCGTCGACGACGTGGAGCGCGTGTGCGACCACCTCGTCGTCCTCGTCGACTCGAAGGTTCGCGTCGCCGGCGACATCAACGAGCTGCTCGCCGCCAGCGGGACGACCCTCGAAGAGTTGGTGCTCCACCACATGCAGAGTGATCGGACCCGGGCGGAAGGGGTGCGGTCATGATCCGCCTCGCCCTCCGCCAATTCCGGACGTCGGCGCTCATCGCCGTTGGTGCGCTCGTCGCGGTGGCAGTGGTCGTGATCGCCACCAAACCGCACCTCCAGGACGTGTACGACACCACCGTCAAGAACTGCTCGGACCGCGGCGACTGCGACCAGGTCGTGCGCAACTTCATGAACACCGACCGGATCCTCCGGGGCTGGCTCGGCCTGCTCGTCGTGGTCACGCCGGGCCTCATCGGTGTGTTCTGGGGCGCACCACTGGTCGCCCGCGAGCTCGAGACGGGCACGTTCCGCCTCGCCTGGACCCAAGGAGTGACGCGGACACGTTGGCTGCTGACGAAGGTTGCGCTCGTCGGCGCCGCGAGCGCGCTCACCGCCGGCCTCGTGAGTCTCGCGGTGAGCTGGTGGTCGGGCCTGTTCGACCGCGTCGGGGAGGTGGGCTACGGCGTGTTCGACCAGCGCGACATCGTGCCGATCGGCCATGCGCTGTTCGGGTTCGCCCTGGGTGTCGCCGCCGGCATCCTGTGGCGCAGGGTCCTCCCGGCGCTCGCCACCACCCTCGTGGTGTTCGTGGTGGTCCGCGTCGGGATGTCGCTGTGGGTGCGGCCCCACCTGTTGGGCCCGAAGGTCATGACCAACGCCATCCACCCCGAGCGGACCGGCTTCGGTTCCGAGAACGGCGGAGCCATGACGCTGATGCCCGACGGCCCCCACCTGCCCAACGCCTGGATCCACTCGGTGGACCTCCTCGACTCGGCCGGGAAGGCAATCACCCCCGAGGTCGTCGCCGCCTCCTGTCCGGACCTCGCAGCGCCGCCGCCACCGACCGGCCCTCGTACCGGGACGGGCAGGGCGTCCGACGAGTTCGTCGACGCACTCCACTCCTGCGTGGCGAAGCTCGGCAGGACCTACCACGAGGTCACCACGTACCACCCCGCCGATCGGTACTGGCCGCTGCAGTGGCTCGAGCTGGGCATCTACGCCGCCGCCGCCGTTGTCGTCATCGCTGGATGTGTGGGCTGGCTGCGGAGACGCCCCGCCTGACCTGTGATCGCGCCCTACGGCAGGGGCTGGGTACGGGACCGGCCGATGGCGCGGATGCGCTCGATCCGCTCGCGGGCGGACTCCCGTCGGATCGTGCGGCGGCGGTCCCGAAGCCACAGCTCCTCCATGACCGCCCGGCAGCTCGCCATGAGCGGCAGCGCCAACACGACTCCGGGGAACCCGGCCAACGCTCCGCCGACGAGGATCGACATGAGCACCGCGCCCACCGACACGTCGATGGTGTTGCGCATCACGCGCGGCACGATCAGGTAGTTCTCGAGCTGTTGGTAGACGACCACGAAGGCCGCGGTCCACAGGAACATCCCGGGGCCGCCCGACGCCGACACCGCGAGCACCACGACCGCCCCGATCAACGCGCCGACCGAGGGGATGAAGTCGGTCACCGCCACCCAGAACGCCAACGCCGCCGGGAACGGCACCCCGATGACCAGCAGGCCGAGGAACGTCACGATCCCGGCAATCACACTCACGATGGTGTTGCCCACGACGTAGCCGCCCACCCGGTCGATGACCTCCCGAACGCTGCGGTCGAACTGGTCGCGGCGATGCGGGCGCATCAGCTGCGCCGCGCCCTCGACCATCTGCGGGAGGGCGGAGGCGAAGTACAGGGTCAGGACCAGCACCGTCACACCACCGGCAACGAGCGTCAGCAGACTCATCCCGGCACCGGCCACCTCGCTCGGGAGGTCGGCCGCGTACTCCTCGAGCTTGGTCGACACGTCGAAGCGCTCGTCGAGGCTCGCAACCCACTTCTGGTTGCGGAACTTGTCGATGGTGTCGGGCCCCTCGTCGAAGAGCCCCTGGATCGACCGTGTGACCGACGGGATGACCAACCACAGGAACAGCGAGACCGTGGCCAGCACGGCGAACACCATCAACGACAGCGCGGCACCACGACGGACGCCGTGACGCTCCAGCCAGTCGGTCGGGCGCTGCAGACCGATCCCGAAGACGAACGCGACGAGGATCAGCAACAGCACGTCGCGGACCGCGAACACCGCCGCCGCCGTCGCGAGGACGGCTACGACGGCCACGGTCGCCTTGGCCCAGTACGAGATCGGCGGCCACACCGGGCCGACCGTCCCGCCCGGGTCAGGCTGCGTCGGGCCGGGCACCGAGGAGACGGCTGAACGTCCCGGGCGCGAGCTTGCGCTCCGCCATCGCGACGAGGAACAGGATCCAGACGAGTCCGGGAAGCTTCTTGATCATGAGGTACTGCTTCCCCACCCGAGCAGTTCCGAAGCACGGGTCCCCCGGATGGGGCACCGGTCACCCGGCGGACTGATCAGCGGCGCATCGGGTAGGAGCAGGACATGAACGTTCGGACCAAGCGCACGCGATGTGTCGCCTCCTCACCGGCAATGGCTCGCGCGTGGGTCCGGGAGTCGCTCGAGGACTGGGACGGCGACCCCGCCGTCGATCGCGCCGAACTGCTCGTGTCCGAGGTGGCAACGAACGCACTCCTGCACGGCGGTACCGACCAACCGGTCGTCGATGTCACCCATTCGGCCGAGCTCGTGCGGGTGAGCGTCCGCGATCGCACTCACGATCGCCCGACCCGCACCGTCAAGGACGACCCGATGACACCCGGCGGGTACGGCGTGGTGCTGCTCGACGAGATCTCGTCGAGGTGGGGCGTCGCCCAACGGGTCGGAGGCAAGACGGTGTGGTTCGAGCTGGCCGCCACGGCCGGGCATCCCTGCACCTAGACCGAACCCGGGCGCGTCGCGGCGACATGTCGACAGAACTAGAACTAGATTGCAGTCACGACCGCCGGGGGGCGGGCAGAACAGGGGCACCTCGTGAGAGCAGACCTGTCGTGACTCGCTTCGTCGAGAGCACGATCACGTTCCCGTACCGCCGCTCGCTCGGTCCGGTGATCGGCACGTTCATGTCGGCGCTGACCGAGCGGCGGATCCTCGGCATCCGCAACGGCGACGCCGTGCTCGTGCCGCCGATGGAGTGGGATCCGGCGACCGGCGCCGAGCTCGCCCACGACTTCGTCGAGGTCGGTCCGGCGGGCACGGTCGAATCGTGGACGTGGGTGCCGCATCCCTCCGAGCAGCACCCGCTCGGCCACGCCTTCTCGTTCGCCTTCGTCCGCCTCGACGGGGCGACGACTCCCCTGCTCCACGCGGTCGACGCCGGTTCGTCCGACGCCATGTCGGCCGGGATGCGTGTCGCTCCCCGCTGGAAGGCCACCCGGGTGGGCCGCCTCGACGACATCGCCTGCTTCGTCCCGGGCGAGACCCCCGAGATCGAGGGCGGCACCGACCTGACCGGGACCGACGGCGAGCCCGTCGAGATGATGGACTACGTCGCCTCGATCACGTACCGGAACCCGGTCCCGGCGGCAACCGACCGGGCGGTCGCCGCCTCCCGTGAGGCGCGGCTCCTGGGCTCGAAGTGCCCCGTGTGCGGGCGGATCTACTCGGGGGGCCGCGGCTACTGCCCGATCGACGCGGTCGAGATCGGCCCCGCCGACGAGGTCGATCTCCCTCAGTCCGGCACCATCACCAACTTCGCCATCGTCACCCCGGTCCAGTACCCGGGACAGACCGAGACGGAGCCGTTCGTCCGGGCGTTCGTGCTCCTCGACGACACCGACGTCATCTTGTCGTACCAGCCGGTCATCGAGCTTCCCTACGACGACGTGCACGTGGGCCAACGCGTGACGGCAGTGTGGGCGTCGCCGGCCGAGGAGACCGAGGACGGCGGCGCCATGGGCGGCGCCTACGGCAGCCTCCTCGGCTGGATCCCGAGCGGCGAGCCCTCGA
>CALMLJ010000674.1 GCA_937868025.1 uncultured Acidimicrobiaceae bacterium | reverse complement strand
TCGCCCAGCTGAAGCCGTTGACGCCGAGGCCCGAGCTGACGAGGTCGCCGAGGATCGAGGGGAACGTCGTGTTGGCCGGGAAGAAGGCGTAGAAGTTCGGCGACTGCCAGTGCGTCAGGCCCTCGAGAATCGGTCCGTCGAGATCGCGCAGCAGGGCATCGAACGACTCGGGCGCCGCCGGCGGTGTGGCGGCCAGCCGGCTACGTACCTCGCCGGGTTCGACCTGCGACAGGACGGGAAGGTCGCCGACCGTCGCGTGGTAGTCGGCGATCCAGTCGATGAGCTGGTGGCCGGCGTTGCGGAACTCGTCGGGTGTCATGGCGCCCATTCTGCCCGGACGCGACGAGGGCGCCCGGCTGGTGCCCGGCGCCCTCGATCGGAGTTGGTCGTAGACCGGCCTACAGGCCTTCGTCGGTGATGAAGTCCTTGGCGATGGTGTCAGCGTCGTCCTTGTCGATGTCGTAGCGCTTGTTGAGCGCCGTGACGTTGGCCGTCGTGAGCTTCTTCGACACCTTGTCGAGGGTCGCGGTGTTGCCGTCGACGAAGCTCTTCGTGCCGACGGGCAGGATGTTGTCGGCGTTGAAGATGCCCTGGTCGTCCTCGAGCACGACCCACTTGTTGGCGGCGATGCCGGCGTCGGTGGAGAAGAGCACGGCGACGTCGATGTCACCTTCGGTCAGGGCCGCCTTGGTGAGCGGGCCGCCGAGGTCGAGCGGGACGAAGTTGGCGGTGAAGTCGAGGTCGTACTTCTCCTTGAGGGCCGGGATGCAGCTGGCGTTGGACGGGCAGTCCTGGGGACCACCGAGCTTGAGGTCGGCGGAGAGATCGGAGATCTTCGCCAGGCTCTTGTCCTTCGCCGTGTCGGCGGTGACGACCAGTGAGTTGGTGTCGACGGCGTCGGAGGCTGCGCCGGCGGCGAGGTCGATCTTCGCGAGCTGGGCATCGAGGGCCTTGGCGGTGGCGACGATGTCGGAGCTCGCCTCGCCGGCGTTCTTGTTGAGGAACTCGAGACCGGAGGCCGCGTACTCGGGGATCAGGTCGATGTCGCCGGATTCGAACGCGGCGTAGATGGCCGAGCGTTCCTTGAACGACTGGTACTTCACGGTGAACCCGTCGCTCTCGAGTACGTCGCCGTAGATGTGAGCGACGATCTCGGACTCGCCGAAGGCCTGGTGGCCGATCGTGATCGAGCCCTTGTCGTCGCCCGAGGCGGTGTCATCCTCACCGCAGGCGGCGAGGGTGGTGAGGGGGAGCACGGCGAGGCCGAGCACCAGCGCAGTGCGCAAGGTCGGGCGCTTGCGCCGCGAGGTGGAAGAGGTCGGGATCGGCATGGGGCTCCTTGGGGACGCCGGTTCGGGTTCGAGTCCTGTCAACGGCGAGGAGTCCGTCGTCATTCCCCCAGCCAGTTCACGATGTGGAACCGGCCCTTCACATCGTGAGAAATGGACGCTACTGCTCGGATTTCCGCCACCGCAACGACCTTCTCGACGCCAGCCGCAGCGCGGAGTCGACGAGGAGCGCCGTGACCACGATCACCACCACACCGCCGTAGAGCATGGGGTCGTCACCGTTGGCCCGACCGACGGTGATGAACCGGCCGAGGGTGTTGTACCCGACGAACGCCCCGAGGGTGGCCGTCGCGATGACCTGGCTGGCCGCGACCCGGAGACCGGACATCAAGAGTGGCGTCGCGAGCGGCAGCTCGGCGTTCCAGAGGATCTGCCACCCGCGCATCCCCATGCCACGGGCAGAGTCGATCACGGCATCGTCGACCTCGGAGACCCCGACCAGCGCGCCGATGAAGAGCGGGGGAACGGCGAGCGCAATCATCGCGATCCACGTCGGCCGGAAACCGATGCCCCAGCCGGCAGCCACCACGAACGCCAGCACTGCGAGCGACGGGATGGCGCGAGTCAGGTTGGCAACGGCCACGGCGAGGACGCGGCCTCGCCGCAGATGACCGAGCACCAGCCCGATCGGGACAGCGAGGAGGCCGGCGGCGAGCAGCGCCGTGAACGACACCCACAGGTGCGTGCCGAGCCGTTCGCCGATTCCGTCCTGGCCCGACCAGTTGGCCGAGCTGAAGATGAACTCGAAGGCGGAGCCCATCAGGCCACCTCGGCCCGGCGGGCGCCGCGAGCCGATCGTTGCCACGGAGAGATCAGTGCCCCGAGGCCGACGAGCAGCGCGTCGACGATCAGCGCCAGCGCGATCGACAGCACGACCCCGACGACGATGAGCGTCGGGAAGTCCCGCGTCAGACCCTCGTCGATGAAGTCCCCGTAACCCCCGAGGCCGAACAGGCCTCCGACGGTGACCAGGCCGATGATCGTGACGGCGGTGACGCGGAGGCCGGCGAAGATCGCGGGGAGCGCCAGCGGCAGCTCGACCGAGAACAACCGCTGCGCCCGGGTCATTCCCATCGCATCGGCGGCGTCGAGCGTCGCCCGGTCGACCTCGTCGAACGCGACCACGAGGAACGGTGTGAGCACTACGAGGCTGTAGGTCGTGAGCGCGATGGCGGGCACGGTGTACCCGATCCCGAACACCGGGATCAGCGCCGCGAACAGGGCGACGGCGGGGATCGTGTAGAGCACGGTGGTGGCCGTCGTGATCGGACCGTTGGTCCATCGCCACCGGCGGGCGATCGACGCGAGGATCGAGGCGATCACGAGGCCGGCGCCGAAGGCCACCAGCGTGAGCAACGTGTGCTCGACCGTCCGTTCGACGAGGACGTCGGTGTGGCTCCCGAGCCAGTCCCAGCGGACGAGGGGTTCGTCGACGGCAACCACGGTCAGGCTTTGAGGAGACCGGACAGATCGGCGAGCGTGAGTGAGCCGGCGATGCCGACCTCGTTCCGAACCGCCACGCAGGTGACCCCCGCAGCGAGCATCGCGTCCACGGCATTGCGACCGCTCAGGTCGCCGTCGAGCTCGATGGAGGTGCCTGCCGCGACTGCGGCGGCCAGTTCGGGGGTGGCGGCCTCGAGCGGAAGCTCGCCGAGGCGGCGGAGGGCGAGGCGGCGGAGCTGGCGATCGGCGCCGAGGAACGACTCGACGAACTCGTCGGCGGGGGCTGCCATCAGCTCGTCGGGCGTGGCGTACTGCGCCAGCCGACCACCGTTCGCGAACACGGCGACGCGGTCGCCGAGGCGCACGGCTTCGTCGATGTCGTGGGTCACGAGGACGATCGTGGTCTCGACCCGGCCGTGCAGCGCGAGCAGTTCGTCCTGGAGGTGGGCCCGGACCACCGGGTCGACGGCGCTGTAGGGCTCGTCCATGAGCAGCACCGCGGGACGGGCGGCGAGTGCTCTCGCCACGCCGACGCGCTGCTGTTGACCGCCGCTGAGCGCGGCGGGGTGGCGGGTGAGCAACGACCGGTCGAGGCCCACGAGGTCGACGAGCTCTTCGACCCGCTCGGTGATCTCGGGCTTCGACCAACCCAGGAGCTTCGGGACCGTCGCGATGTTCTGCGCGATGGTGCGGTGCGGAAACAGGCCGACCTGCTGGATCACGTAGCCGATGTCTCGGCGCAGCTCCTCGACGGGCACCGACGTCACGTCGCGTCCGCCGACGCTGATCGTGCCGCCGCTCGGTTCGATGAGCCGGTTGATCAGTCGGAGGGTGGTGGTCTTGCCGCAGCCCGACGGGCCGACGAAGGTGACCAGCTCGCCGCTCTCGATCGACAGGTCGAGGTGACCGATCGCCGGCGCTCCGTCACCGAACGACTTGCTCACCCCGACGAACTCGATGGCTGCGCCCGACTCGCTCGACATCGGTCGGACCCTAGCCGCGACCCTCTCGATCGCAACCGGCGTGGGTACCTCAGCCGTCGGCCGGTCGCATCACGTCGAGGTCGACCCCACCATCGATACCGTCCACCCGCGCCCGCCAGTGCGCCTGCCAGATGAGCCATCCGTCGACGTCGGGCCGACGGAACAGGCGGCGTTCCCAGAGGTACCGCGTGAGCTCCTCCTTCAGACCGAACCTCGCATCGAAGTCGTCGCCGACGTAGAGCACGATGCGTCGACCGGTGCGACGTTCGACCTCGGCGACGAACCGATGCACCTCGGAGCGAACCTCGACGGCGGACGGGTCGCACGCTCCGTCGAGGTCCTCCAGGTCGACGACGGGCGGGAGGTCATCGGGACCGGACGGGGCCGTCTCCAGGAAGTGGTCGGCCTGCGCTGCTGCGTCGGAGCACAGCGTGAAGTAGTGGTAGGCGCCGACCTCCAGACCGGCCGCCCGAGCGGCCGTCCAGTTCGAAGCGAACCGGCGGTCGCTGACGTCGCGTCCCTCGGTGGCCTTGATGTACGCGAAGCCGATGTCGTCGCCGGCGACGCCGTCCCAGTCGATCTCGCCCTGGTGCGCCGGCGCCGGCTTGGCCGTCAGAGCGTGGTGCTCCGCTATGACAGGTAGCCGCGAATGCGGGTCGCCTCTGCGACGCGACCGAGCCCGATGCCGTAGGCGGCCTGCCGAAGGGTGCACCCGTGCT
>CALMLJ010000673.1 GCA_937868025.1 uncultured Acidimicrobiaceae bacterium | reverse complement strand
GCGATGCGTCGACGGGGCTCGTCGAGACCGAGGAGTTCCGCCACGATCGAGCGCAAGGCCGGATGGCGGTCGTCATCGGTCGCGAGTGCGACCTGTGCCTCGGTGTTCTGCAGCACCCGGGCACCGACCGGATGGCGTTCGGCGTGGTAGGTGTCGAGGAGGTCGTCGGGCGAGGTCCCTGTCACGACCTGGGCGAGCTTCCACCCCAGGTTCACGGCGTCCTGCACGCCGAGGTTGAGGCCCTGGCCACCCTGTGGCGGGTGCACGTGGGCGGCGTCCCCGGCCAGGACGACGCGGCCGACCCGGTAGGTGGCGGCCTGGCGGGACACGTCGGTGAAGCGCGAGATCGAACTCGGACTGTGCACCCCGAAGTCGGTGCCGAACCGATCGACGAGTTCGGACCGGACGTCGTCCAACCCGGGACCGTCGGCGTGGTCGACCTCGCGTTCCTTGAGCACGATGCCATACCGGCCCTCGCCCTCCGCCGGCCCGATCCCGCCGCCTTCGGGGCGGATCCCGAGCACCGGAGTCTCGGTTGCGGCGACGTCGGCAATGATGAAGGTGCTCGACGGATCAAGACCGGGGAACTCGATGCCGACCGCTTTGCGCACCACGCTCCTGCCGCCATCGCATCCGACGAGGTAGCCGGCGCGAATCGTCGATCCGTCCGAGACCGCCACGTCGACGCCATCCCCGTCGTCGATCACGCCCACGACCTCGCGGTCCCGCAGGATCGAGACCCCGAGCTCGTCGAGCACCCAGCCGGCGAGGATGCGCTCGAAGTCGCGCTGCCAGAGCCCGAGCAGGTAGTTGTGACGAGTGGGAAGATCGCCGAGCGGCAACGGGACGTAGGCGAAGCCGGCGGCCGGATGGACCGTCCCCTCCGCGACGAACCGGTCGACCACCCCGCGTTGGTCGAGCACCTCGAGCGTGCGGGCGTGCAAGCCACCGGCGCGCCGGCTGTCGAGCTCCTGGCTGGTCCGACGTTCGACGATCACGACATCGTCGACGCCCGCCAGCGTCAGCTCGGCCGCCAGCATCAACCCGGTCGGCCCCCCTCCTGCGATCACGACACTCTTCTGTTCCGTCTTGCGCTGATTCATGCGGCCATGGTCAGCACGTCGAGGGTCCTTGAAACAAGCCCCCTCGCGCGCGTTACGCTTCGTACGTCGGCAAGTTCGGCAGAGGGAGTTCATCTCCCCGGACGTCGGAGGGGTTTGACCCGCAGACCCGCTGCGGAGTCAGCGGCCAAGGTCGCCAGCCGGCTGGCGCGGGTCTCCTCCCGTTTGGCGCTCGTGACCCAGTGCGTGGCGGCCTTGCGGTAGCTCGGCGCCGATGTTTCCCAGAACTCCCAGGCGCCTGGCACCGAGCGGAGCACCGCTTCCTGCTCGACGCTGAGTGTCGCGGGTTCGTCCTGCTCGTGGGAGTAGATGGCCGAGCGGTCCTCACGGCGAGCCTCGAACGCAGCGAGCCCCGCCGGGTACATGAGCCCCGCTTCGGTGAACGCGGCGGCCTTGGCGATGTTGACCGCGCTCCAGATCGAGCCGACCTTCCTCGGGGTGATCCGCTGGGCGTACACCTCGTCGTCGATGCCCTTGCCCACCCCGTCGATCCACCCGAAGCACAACACCTGATCGACGATCTCGGGCCACGTCACCGACGGCTTTCCGCTGCCCTTCTTGTACCGACCGATCCACAGCTCGGTCTCACGTTCATGGTGCTCGACCAGCCAGGCCCGGAGGTCACCGGGCGTGGGGAAGAACACGAGGTTCCGGGGCTCGATTGCCAT
>CALMLJ010000672.1 GCA_937868025.1 uncultured Acidimicrobiaceae bacterium | reverse complement strand
TCTCGGTCATCGTCGCCCCCTCGTCACCGGAGGACAGCAGCTCGATCACGGCGACGACCCGGTCGGTCTGCGGCGACGGGCGGGGCATCACGACAGTGTGCCAGGCGACGTCCGCCCGCCCCGTCCCCGCTTTGAACCGTGGCGCACGTGTCCCGTGCGCCGCGGTTCAAACCTCCGTCGGAGCGGGGACGAGCGGTTCGTAGTGGGCGAGATCGGGGCGACGCGTCCAGTCCCAGTAGTCGACCATGCGCCACGGCGACAGGATGTAGATGCGTCCGCTCGGGCTGCGGTACCAGCTGTGGCGGATGCTGGGATGGCCCCAGATCATCGTGTCGATCTCCGCCTGGAGTCGCTCGTTGTACTCGTCGTGCGCCTCCCGGCGCACGGCCAGCGCCGCACCCTCGCCGGCATCGGCCAGCGCTGCGAGCGCTCCCATGACGTAGCGGACCTGGCACTCGATCATGAAGATGATCGAGCCGCCGTGGGCGAGGTTCGTGGCCGGCCCGTACAGGCAGAACAGGTTGGGGAACTCGGGCACCGTGACACCGAGCAGCGCCGTCGGCTCGTCGCCCCACTGCTCCGACAACACCACACCCCCACGGCCACGGATCTCCATCGGCCACAGGTACCGGTTCGCGTGGAAGCCGGTGGCGTAGACGATGACGTCGACGTCGTGTTCGACCTCGGGCTCGCCGCCCGTCACCACCCCCTCGGGACGGATGCGGACGATGGGATCGGTGACGAGTTCGACGTTCGGCCGCTGCAACGCGGCGAGCCAACTGCCGTTGTCCTGCAGCGTGCGCTTGCCGAGGCACACGTAGTCGGGCACGACCTTGGCCGCGAGCTCGGGATCGTCGGTGATCTGGTCGGCCATGTACTGCCCGAACACCTCGCGGGTGGCGTCGTTGATCTCACTGATCGCCCGATCCTGGTGGGGATACTCGGGGTCGATGCGCATCGCGGCCAGACCGCCGTCGCACGCCGGCCAGAACAGCAGGAAGCGGTACCACCGCCCGTAGAACGGAAGGTGCCGCACCGCCCACGTGACCCCTGGACCGACCTTGTCGTGGTAGTGCGGGTTGGGGAACATCCACGACGCCGATCGCTGGAACACGGTGAGGTGTTCGACGTCGGGGGCGATGGCGGGCGCGAGCTGCAAGGCGCTGGCACCGCTGCCGATGACCGCGACCCGCTTGCCGGTCAGATCGGTGCCGTCGACCCACTGCGCGGAGTGCATGGCGAGGCCGGCGAAGGTGTCGCGGCCCTCGATGTCGGGGAGTTTCGGCCGGTTGAGCTGACCGACCGCGCTGATGAGCGCCGTCGCCGTCAGGTGCTCGGTGTCACGCTCGTCGCCACCTGCGGGGCGCACCTCGACGGTCCAGCGGGCCGCGGCCTCGTCCCACGTCGCACCCACGACCTCGGTCGAGAACCTCACCCGATCGGCGATGCCGTACTCGTGGAGGCACCGCTCGAAGTACGCCTGCAGCTCGGGCTGCTGGGCGAAGAACTCGGTCCAGGCATCGTCGGGCGCGAACGAGTACGAGTAGAAGTGGTTGCCGACGTCAACGCGGCACCCGGGATAGCGGTTCTCGAACCAGGTGCCACCGACCCCGGGGTTCTTCTCGATGATCGTGAACTCGACGCCGGCCTCGGCGAGACGGATGCCGGCGAGCAGGCCCGACATACCGGCCCCGATCACGATCACTCCGAAACCGTCGGGCGCGCGACCGCCGATGTCGACGTGTTCGGGCTCGACGCGGGGATCGACACCGTCGAGCTCGAGCTCCTCCAACAGCATCGGCAGGTACTCGTCGGGCACCGTCTCGACGACGAGGAAGTCCATCATCTCCTTGACGAGCTCGGGCCCGGGCGGAGGCGGCAGCACACAGCCGCCGTCGCGGAACTCGATGAGTGCGGCGAGCGCCTGGGCTCGCACCGTCGCCTGGTCGGCCGGGTCGATGAACCCCTGCACCTCGTTGATGAACAGTCCGACCGGTTTGATCGGCCCGCGGATCCACGACGGATCACCGGTGACGTGCACCATCGACGCCATGAGGGTCGGGACGCTGAGGTCCTCGAGGTAGGCGGCGATGGTTGCGTCGTCGTCGGTGAACGGGGTGCCGGCGAACCGGCTCTCGATACTCACGAGACCACTCGCGGTGTTGGCTGGTCAGTGCTCATGGATCCCCCCGGATCGGCCCGTGTTCCGGCGCACCATAGCGCCGCGACGTCCCACCCAATTCTGAGGTTCGCCTGCGCCGCGTCCCAGCAACGACGCCGATCGTGGACGGATGCCGACGCCCCGCCTCAGCGCCCGTACCCGGTCCGGGCTCCTCCTTGCCACTGCCGTGGTCGTCCTCACCGCGCTGGCCGTCGTCGACCCGGCCGGCGTCGAGCTCATCTCCGCCGGTGCCGAGCCCGTCGCCACCACCTCGACCACCTCCGGCACGTCGACGACCACCTCCAGCACGTCCACGTCGTCGACGTCCACGACCCCCAGCACGACCTCGACGACCACGGTTCCCGACCCGACCACCTCCACCGACTCGACCGCCGGCCTCCGGCTCTCCGACGACCTGCTCGGAACCATCGCCGGCGACTTCCCCGACGCCTCCCTCGCGCAGGACGGCGAGGTGTACCTCGCCTATGCGACCAACATCGAGACCGACGCTGGACTCCTCAACGTGCCCGTCCGGG
Source organism: uncultured Acidimicrobiaceae bacterium (assembly GCA_937868025.1). The sequence goes on along the minus strand of CALMLJ010000672.1, from coordinate 3,238 downwards.
CGTCGTTCGACCTGAGCGCGTGGTCCGAGGCGATCGACGCGCTCCCCGTCCTGCCGTCGTGGGCGAAGCGCGGGTCGACGTGGGCGCCGACGGTCCAACGAATCGGCGGCGGGTGGGTGATGTACTTCACGGCGCGAGACGTCGACAGCGGGCTGCAGTGCATCGGCGTGGCGACCTCGGCCACGTCGGTCGGGCCGTTCGTGTCGTCGGGCGACGGACCGGTCGTGTGCCAGACCGACCTCGGCGGGTCCATCGACCCGACGATCGTCGTCGACAGCTCGGGCGGCACCTGGCTGGTGTGGAAGAGCGACGGCAACTGCTGCGGTCTGACCACGTCGATCTGGTCGGCACCGATCGGCGCATTCGGATCGATCACCGGTACCCCTGTTCGCCTGTTGGCCGCCACGAAGCGTTGGCAGCACGGCGTGATCGAGAACCCGTCCCTCGTCGAGACCGACACCGGTTGGGTGCTGCTGTACTCGGCGGGGAGGTGGGACGACGACACCTACGCAACCGGCTTCGCGCTCTGCACGGATCTCGCGTCGGCGTGCACCAACGCATCATCGACGCCGCTCTTCGATGACGTGGCCGGCACCTACGGCGGCGGCGGGCTCTCGGTCACGGCGCTCGACGACGGTCGCCTCGTTGCCATCTGGCACGCCTGGTCGACGAGCGATCCGGACACCGGACGCTCCGCCTGGCTCGCTGAACTCCAACTCGATTGACCCCGGGCCAACTGGTCGCATCGGGTTGGGTCAGGGAGCGGGGACAGGTTGGGGTGGGACGGGGCCGACGTAGCGGGCGCTCGGCCGGATGATCCGGTTGTCGGCGGCCTGCTCCATGACGTTGGCGCACCAACCGATGACCCGGCTCACCGCAAACGTCGGTGTGAACAGTTCCGGTGGCAGCCCGGCCGCCTCCATGACCACACCGGCGTAGAACTCGACGTTCGCGTACAGCTGCCGGCCGGGTTTCACCTCGGCGAGCGTGTCGACGATCAGTCGCTCGACCTGCGTCGCGAACTCGGCACGGGGGCCGCCGAGTCGCTGCGCGACCTCCCGCAGGAGCGTCGAGCGGGGGTCGTCGGTCTTGTAGACGGCGTGCCCGAAACCCATGATCCGCTCCCCACGGACCACGGCCTCGCGGATCCAGTCGTGCGCTCGGTCGGGAGTGCCGATGGCGTCGAGGAGATCGAGCGCTCGGCTCGGCGCCCCGCCGTGCAACGGTCCCGACAACGCACCGAGTGCACCCACGACCGCGGCACCGACATCGGCGCCTGTCGACGTGATCACCCGCGACGTGAAGGTCGAAGCGTTGAACCCGTGGTCGACGGTCAGCATCAGGTACTGCTCGACGGCACGGGCGATCTCGTCGGACGGCACCTCGCCGTTCACCATCCAGAGGTAGTTCGCGGCGTGACCGAGGTCGGCGCGGGGAGCGATCGGTTGGAGTCCACGTCCGAGCCGGTGGAGCGCGGCCACGACGGTGGGGGTCACCGCCGCGATGCGCAGCGCGTCGGACCGGATGGCGGCAGCGTCGAGGTCGTACGTCGGCCGGAACCCCTCGGCGGCAGCCACCGCGGAGAGCACGGTGCGCAACCCGTCGAGCGGGCCCTCCCCCCGGGCTCGGTCGGCGACCTCGGCGACGAGGGGGTCGAGGGCTTCAGGAATGACGCGGCCCGGCACGACCTCCGCGACGAACGCGTCGCGGGCGGCAACGTCGGGCAGGGCGCCGTCGATGAGAAGCGCCCACACCTCCTCGAGGTTCCGCGTGCGGGCGAGCTCGGTGGCGTCGTACTGGCGATAGTGGAAGAAGCCCTCGGCACCCCGGACGTCGCCGACGGTGGTCTCGGTGACGACGACGCCCTTCAGGCCACGGGGAGCGTCGACGGCCGCTTCGCCCGCCGGACGGACCTGGGCGACCTTCATCAGATCTCGCATCGACACGATGCCGACCAGGGCGCCGTCGTCGACGACGGGAATGTGGCGATATCCCCGCCGCGCCAGCGTGTCGAGCGCTTGGTCGACCGAGACGTCGGACGTGACGACCTCGGGCGCAGCGGTCATCCACTCGGCGACGATGCCCACACGGGTGTCGACGCCCGACGCCGCCGCACGGACGAGGTCACGTTCGGTGAGGATGCCGACCGGTCGGCCAGGGTCGCCGACCACGACCACGGAACCGACGCCGGCCAGCACCATGGCATCGGCAGCCGAGGCCACCGCCTGGCCCGGGCCCGCCGTGACGACGGGAGAACTCATGAGATCACCGACGGTGAGACCGCCGGTGCGGGGTTGCGATGTTGCAGTGATGGTCTCCATCTCTCGACCTTGACTGAGATGGCGACATTGATCAAGATTGATCAATGATCAACATCGTGGCGACGCCGACGTGACCGCCTCACGCCTGACGACCGCCGAGGCCGCCGAACGGCTCGGCGTGAAGCCCGAGACGCTCTACGCGTACGTGAGCCGTGGTCTCATCGAGCGTCACCGCACCCCCGGCGGGGTCAGCACGTTCGCCGCCCGCGACGTCGAGCGACTCGCCCGGGCCGGAAAGCGGACCAAGTCACTGCCGCCCGTCGTGTTCCCGTCGGGGCTCACGTCGATCGCGGACGGTCGCTACTCCTATCGCGGCGTCGACGCCGTGCACGCCGCTGCCGAGCACCGGTTCGAGGAGATCGCCGAGTGGTTGTGGCTCGGCCGTTGGCCCGACGAGACGAGCTGGCCGTTCGACGGTGTCGCGCTCGACCGGGTGCTCGCCGCACAGGCCCCGCTCCCCGATCGCTGTCTGCCCCTCGATCGGTTCCGCGTCATCGCCGCCGTCGCCGGCGCGGTCGACGACACCCACGACCGCAGTCCCGACGCCGTCGTCGACCAGGCCCGGCGTCTCCTCCGGCTCCTCGTTCACGGACTCCCCCGCGCCGACGGTCGGGAGGCCCGGCGCGCCGAACCGGCCCGCCGGATGGCCGAAGTCCTGTGGACCCGGCTCAGCCGACTCCCCCGTACCCCGGAGCGCATCGACCTCCTCGACGGCGCCCTCGGGCTGCTCGCCGACCACGAGCTCGCCAGCTCCACCCTCGCCGTCCGGGTGGCTGCCATGGTGCGCGCCAACCTGTACGAGGCCGTCGGCACCGGACTGAACGTGATCGGCGGGTCGCGGCACGGCGGAGCGTCGCTCCCACTCGAGGCGTTGTTCCGCGACGCGGCGCAGTTCGGGGTGTCCTCGGCGATCACCT
>CALMLJ010000671.1 GCA_937868025.1 uncultured Acidimicrobiaceae bacterium | reverse complement strand
CGTCGCGCACCCGTTGGTGGATCGTTGCGGCCGTGGTGGTCCTCGCGCTCGTCGCCGCCGGCATCGCGGCCAACAACCTTCGTGACGACTCACCGGCGACGACCACCGGTGCTGCGTCCGGTCTGGGCGACGCTGCGTCGGTCAGCCGTGAACAGTTGTCCGCCGGCTGCGCAACGCCCGCCGGTGACGCCGCCGTCACACCCGGCACCGTCGACACGACGATCGACGGGACGGCCCGCAGCTACCGCGTGATCGCTGCCGCACCGGTCGCCGCCGGTCGGCCCCGCCCGCTCGTGATCGCCTTCGGCGACGTCGGACAGTCCGTCGACCAGCTGGTCGCCGAGTCCCGGCTCGACGACCTCGCTGCTGCGCTCAAGCTCGTCGTCGTGACGGTCGCCCCGTCGGGGGATCCCACTCAGTGGAACGTCACCGGCTCGTCGGACGGCCCCGACGACGCTGCGCTCGTCGAGCAGATCATCCGCGACCAGGCGGCGCAGCTGTGCATCGACCAGACCCGGGTGTTGCTCGCCGGCCGCGGCGCCGGCGCCCACGTGGCCGCCGCCTTCGCCTGCTCCCATCCCGGTGAGGTCTCAGGGCTCATCCTCGTTGCCGGGGTGTACCGCACGTCGTCGTGCACGACCGCCGGGCCCTTCTCCATGCTCGCGGTCCTCGGCGCCGACGACGACACATACCCGATGTCGGGCGGCAACTCGCCCTCGTTCGACGAGGCGTTCGGCGACCGTCTCGGTGACGGCGCGGCGTACGAACCCGTGGCACCCCCGGCGACGCTCGACGCCTGGGCCGACGAGCTCGGCTGCGTCAGCAACGCGAGCCAGCAGATCGGGCTCGCGACGGCCCGGATCGACACGACGTGCGACGACGACGGCGAGGTCTGGCGCGTCGTCATCCCCGGCGCCGGCCACGAGTGGTACCCCGCGACCTACGACCTGATGGTGCAGTTCCTCACGACGGGGCCGTTCCGCACGACCTGACCGGCCGCTCCGACCGACCTGACGGGTCCGGCCGGCACCAACGGGCGTCGGCCTATCGGACGGCTTCGAGCAGATCGGACAGCGCCCCACACGCCGGCACCACGACCGCGTCGGTCGCCGACGGGCCACGTCCGACGAGGAGCAACGACCCGGTCGTCGTCTCGGCGACGAGGAACCCGACCTCGGGCACCACCACGCGCGACTCCATCTCGCCGATCATCGACCCGACGGTGGCGGCGTCGTTGTCGAGCGTCGTGGCCACCAGGTCGACGGTCGCGTCGAGCGACAGCTCCACCGCGTCGGCGAGGACATCCAACCCGACGGGCCCGGAGGTCACGTCGATCCCGAGGAGCACCGACAGGGCGAGGAATCGGGCCGCCACCCAGCTGAGCGACTCCTCGCGGGTCCGGTCCGACGTCGTCGGACCGCCCGTCCCGATGTCGCTCATGGGGGCCCGGTCGAGCACCAGTTCGAGCGACGAGGCCGAGGCCCACGCACGCTCGCCGAGCCCGTAGAGGCGGGCGAGCAGCGCCACGTCGGCGTCGGACAACGTCGCCGCACCTCGCTCGACCACGACCAGCTGGTCGGGAAGGAACCGTCCGTCGGATTCACGGGCGATCGCCGCCATCGTCGCGCCGGACTGTGCGCGCTCGCGGTGCAGCGCAGCACCGAACCGGGCGGCGGGGACGAGGTTCTCCTCGTCGAGGACGGTTGACGTTGCGGGCACGCAGTCTCATCGGCGCGTCCCGCCGTCCGGTTGAGGATCGGCGGCGCCAAACGGCCGCCCGACCTATGGCCGGGGTTCGTCCGCACCGCCCGTGGATCAGTGCTGACGAACGGGGGTCACCGGAATGGCGGCCCGCTCACCCACGACACGAGCGAGTGCCGAACCCCCGAACGCAGCGGCAGTACCCGGTGATACTCGAAGGAGGGGAAGACGACGGCGGTCCCCCGCCGGCGGCTCAGCTCGGTGAAGGCATCGAGCTGGTCGTCGTCGTAGTCGTCGGCCACCTCGAAGAACTGGATCTCGCCGCCCTCGTAGTCCTCGGGATCGGTCAGCTGGATCACGATCGACAACTTGCGGGTGGCGACCCCACCGTCGAGCCCGTCCTGGTGCCACGAGTAGAACGCACCGGGCTCGTCGTAGAACGTGAACTGGAGGTCCTCGCCGAATCCCGTCAGGTCGAAGCCGTACCGGCGGTTCGCCCGTTCGGCGATCTTGGCGAGCTTGTCGTACACCCACCAGCTGTCGTCGTCGGGCGCGATCCAGGCGGTTCGAGACCGGCGGATGGACTCGTCGTTCACCTCGTCGCCGTCGGTGCCCTCGAGCCCGGCGGACTCGGCCCGCAGCTGCTCACCGAGCGCGACGATCCGGTCGCACTGGCGAGGGGTGAAGGCGTTCGGGTGCAGCTCGAACGCCTGGTACGGCGGGGGAACCGGGGTCCCGAGCAGGGGCCGACCGGTGAGCGGTTCCAAGGTGGTGCGAGCGAGCGTCGGGCCGACGGCCGGGACTACTCGGCCTCGGTGGTGGTGGGCTCGGCCTCGGTGGTCGTGGTCGTCTCGGCAGCGATCTTCGAGCCGGGGCCATCGGGGCTGTAGAACAACGTCGTCGGGGGCGCCTCGGTCGTCGAGCTGGTGGTCGTCGGATCGGTTGCCGGGATCGCCGCGTCCTTGTCGCCCGTGATGCGCACCGGTGCGTTCGCATCGGGACGGGAGCAGCCGGCAAGGCCGACGGACACGGATGCCGCCAGCACGAGGGCGCAGATCTTCTTGCGGGGACCAGTCATCGTTCGATTCTCTCCAGAGTCATCCGGTGCTCTCGGGGACCCGACACTCTGTCCCACGACGCTCGAGCCGAGCAATTCTGCCGCGCCGCCCGTTCTGTCCCGCGGATGGGTGCAGATCTCACGCCCTCGCGGGACAGACCGGGCGCGTCACGGCGTGGCGCATCATGGCGTGGCTCGTCACGGCCGGTAGAAGGGATTCCAGATGCCCTGGTCGTCGGAGAGCACGTCGGCGACCGACGGGCGGTGGTGGCCGGCATTCTCGAGGGCGGCGTAGGTGGCCACCCGGTTGTTGAGGAACACGACGTCGGAATGGGCGACCGTCGCGCCCGGATCGACCCACACCGCGCAGATGAGGAGGGCCTCCTCTGCGACATCGGTCGGAATGATGCCGGCCGACACGGCCTCGACGACGCCCGCGGCGACCCCGGCCTGCGCCGCGCCCCACGTCACGTCGGCGTGGTCGCGGTTCGAGGTGGTCGCCTTGGAGACGAACAGGGTGAACGGCTTCACGGGGAGCCCGGGGCGAGCCACGACCATGAAGGGCGCGTGTCCGGCGCTCGGCGTCGCGAGCGCCTGGACCCAGGCCTGGCCGACGGGGCTCGTGCGGTCGCCGAGCACGGCGTTGATGTGTGCCGCCGACGTGCCGCTGCCCTCGAACCCCTCGCCGATGAGCATGCCGGTCCAGCTCACGGCCGACCTCCGTTCCTCGTCATTGCTGTTGTCCTCCGTCGGATCGAACACCGGGCCCGGCGACGGTCTCGGGCGACCTGCCGTACCGCACGAGCTTCAACAGTTCACTCGAATCGGTACCGGGAACGGTGTCGTACGCGAGCAACGCCACGTGGCGGGGAACGTCACCCTCGATCTTGGTGACCCGGTGCAACGAATTGCGACCCTCGAACAACATGAGCGTGCCGGGAGTCATGGGCACGCTGCTGACCCGCGAACGATCTCCGGCGAGCACGGCCGACACCTCGTCGTACGCATCGTCCTCGGCGCTGCGCAGGCGGGCCACGCTCTCGAAGTCACCGCCGCCGGAGCTCGACTGCAGGGCGATCGACACTACGAAGTCGGTTTGGTCGAAGTGCCATCCCAGCTCGTCGCCGGCGCTCATGGCGGCGATGTTGAGCGCGCCGAACGGGTCGGCGTAGTGGTACAACGCGGGGCGGTCGAGCATGCGGCGGATCATCTCGGTGAACCGTGGCCACTCGTACAGCACGCGGAGCAACGAGTCGGCTCCGATGAGGTCGTAGGCGACGGCCGTCAGCGAGTTGTCGACGAGGGCGCGACGCGGGTGGCCCTCGGGGAACGACTCGTCGGGCAACCCGAGATACGGGGTGCCCTGGACGAGGGAATGGTGGCCGAGCGGGGCCAGACGGTCCGCTTCGGCGCACATCGTCGCAACCGCCTCGGGGCGGACGAACCCCGGGAGGATCGCCACGCCGTCGGCGGCGAGATCGGCGCGGGCGGCCAGGATCCACGGGTAGCAGTCGCTGTCGCCGAACGGATACGCGTCGGTGTCGACCACCGACGCCGGATCGGCCGCTGTCGGCAGTGTCATCATCGATCGGCTCATGTGGCCCTCAGTCTTGGGAGTAGAAGACGTTCTTGACCTCGGTGTAGTGGTCCATCGCCGCCATGCCGAGCTCGCGGCCCATGCCAGAACGCTTGAAGCCGCCGAACGGCGCCTCGGTGCGTACGCTACGCGTCGAGTTGACCGAAATGACACCGGTCCGCACCGCGCGGGTCACCCGGATGGAGCGCCCGAGGTCGTTGGTCCACAACGAGCCCGACAAGCCGTAGGGGCTGTCGTTGGCGATGCGGATGGCGTCGGCCTCGGTGTCGAAGGGAATCATCGAGGCGACCGGACCGAAGATCTCCTCCTGGGCGACGCGCATGGAGTTGTCGACGTCGGCGAGGACGGCCGGCGTGAGGTACCAACCGGGGCCGCTCTCCTCGCCGCCGCACAGCCGGTTCGCGCCCTCGGCGGCACCGATCGCCAGATAGTCGAGGCTGGTCTGACGCTGCCCCTCCGAGATCATCGGGCCGAGCTGGGTCGACTCGTCGAGGGGGTCGCCCGTCACGAGGCCCTCGGTCACCTTCACGAAGCCCTCGACGAACTGGTCGTACACGCTGCGGTGGACGATGAACCGGCTGCGGGCGCAGCAGTCCTGGCCGGTGTTGTCGAACACCGACATGGGAGTCGCGGCGATCGCCGCCTCGATGTCGGCGTCCTCGAACACGATGCACGCCGACTTGCCGCCGAGCTCGAGCGACAGCCGGGTGATGTTGTCGCTCGAGCGACGCATGATCTGCGCGCCCGTCGAGCTGTCGCCGGTGAAGCTGAGCTTGGCGACGCGGGGGTCGCCGGCCAGCTTGTCGCCCACTGATGCCCCGGGCCCGGGGATGACCGAGATGCACCCGCCGGGCACCCCGGCGTCGAGCAGCACGTCCGCGAGCATCAGCGCCGTGATCGGGGTGAGGGTGGCGGGCTTGATGACCACGGGGTTGCCACACGCGAGGGCGGGGGCGACCTTCCAGGTCGTGATGAGCAGCGGGAAGTTCCACGGGACGATGAGGCCGCACACGCCCACCGGCTCGCGGAGGACAACGTCGAGGCCGTTGTCCTGCACGGGGATGGTGTGGCCGTAGTGCTTGTTGGCGGCGCCGGCGAAGTACTCGAACACGTCGGCGGCGGCGTTGGCCTCCCAGCGGGAGTTGCCGATCGGGTGGCCGCTGTTGCGGGACTCGGCGATCGCGAAGTCCTCGGCCCGCTCGCGGAGCAACTGGCTGACCTTGAGGAGCACCTTGCCGCGGGCGGTGGCGTTGGTGGTGCGCCAGGTGCCCTCCTCGAACTCGGCGACGGCGGCGTTCAGCGCCCGGTCGACGTCGACGCTGCCCGCCTGGGCGACGGTGGCCAGTGCCGCACCGGTCGACGGTTCGTAGGCGGTGAACGTGGTGCCCTCCGCTGCGGGCACCTTCTCGCCGGCGATCACGAGGTCGTAGGAGCTGGCGAGGGGCTGGTGAAGGGGGGCTGACGACATGGCCGGATCGTACCCCCGGCCCATAGTGTGTCGCCGCAACGGAAGTTCATCGCCCCCAGGGGTTTTGTAGTGCGAGGAGCGACGCGAGCGTCGCTCCTCGCACTACAGAACCCCGACGTCACCCCCTCAGGAGCACAGCAATGGGTCGCCTCGACGACAAGATCGCCATCATCACGGGCGGCGGAGCCGGCATGGGCCGGATCGCCTGCCAGCGGTTCGCCGCCGAGGGCGCCAAGGTCGTCGTCGCCGACAACAACGCCGACGGCGCTGCCGAGACGGTCGAGGCGATCACCGCCGCCGGCGGCACCGCGCTCCCCGCGACCGTCGACGTCCGCGACGCCGGCCAGGTCGAGGCCATGGTCAAGATCGCCGTCGACAACTGGGGCGGCCTCGACATCTTGTACAACAACGCTGGCGTCTCCCCCGGTGACGACGACACCCCGCTCAACACGAGCGAGGAGACGTGGCAGTTCACGTTCGACGTCAACGTGAAGGGCCTGTTCCTCTGCAACAAGTACGGGATCCAGGCGATGCTCGACTCCGGCGGCGGCTCGATCGTCAACGTCGCCAGCTTCGTGGCCCACATGGGTGCCGCCACCCCGCAGATCGCGTACACCTCGTCCAAGGGCGCCGTGCTGGCGATGACCCAGGAGATCGCGGCGATCTACGCCCGCCAGGGCATCCGTGCCAACTCACTCTGCCCCGGTCCGGTGCTCACCCCGCTCCTCGCCAAGTTCCTGTCCGACGAGGAGAAGCGCCAGCGCCGCCTCGTCCACATCCCGATGGGTCGCTTCGGCGAGGCCGAGGAGATGGTCAACGGCGCCCTGTTCCTCGCCAGCGACGAGAGCTCGTACATGACGGGCCAGTCGCTCCTCATCGACGGCGGCATCACGAAGACCTACACGACGCCGCTCTGAACGGGGCGGGGCCGCACAAC
>CALMLJ010000670.1 GCA_937868025.1 uncultured Acidimicrobiaceae bacterium | reverse complement strand
CATCGAGAATGCTGTTGCCGGAGCCGGTGCCGATGATGCAGAGGTCGAAGTGTTGTTCCACGGGCTGGAGGCTACGACGCCCGGGCGGGTGGTGATGCCGCCATCCGGAGGAGCCCCGGGGCTACTCCGGAGGGTTCGCGGAGTGTTGGTCGGGGAGAGCATCGGCTGGATCGAGGATCGTCGCCTCGACCGATTGCTGCTCGTCGCCGTGGTCGCGTTGGAGACGAGTGCGCACCAGGTCCTCGATCGCCGACGCGGTGAGGCTGCCGCTGACACCCAGGAGGAAGCTGATGACGAACTCGCGACCCGACATCCCCAAGGCCGGCGTGTTGAGTTGATCGACCGACGTCACCCCGTCGACCGACTCGAGTCCGTCGACGATCGTTGCGGCAATCGCCGCAGGGTCCCCGTCGAGCAAATTGATCCGAAGATGGGCCTGCGCCAAGACGGTGTCCTGTCAGAGATAGCTGTGGGCAGCGAAGGCTACTGCGGCGCTCGCCCGCATGGCCTGCAACGCCTCGAGTTCGCGGGCGCCCTCGGTCGCTACCGTCTCCTGCATCACCATGAACCCGACGTCCTGCACGAAGGCGAGTGCCGCTGCGCCGGGCTCCACGGTGCTGCCGCCGGACAGCAGCCTGCTGCCGAGCTCGACGGTAGGCACGTCGTCGAGCCACAGGGCGCACGGGGTCAGCACGTCTCGCAGGAACTCCCCGACGAGGCGGGCGTCCGACTCGGTAGCCGAGGTGACCGGCGCTCCTTCGACCGGCGCCGGGTCGATCGCGACCAAGTCGGCGTACGAGGCGAGGAGGGTGTGCACAGCGGCGTGCAGCCGTGCTGACGGCAGCGGGTAAGCCCCGACGGCCCTCCCGAGCGACTCGTGTTCGCTCTCGAGGAGCGCGATCACGACCCACGCGGCAGTCGTGAGGCATCGAAATGCCAGGATCCGGTCCGCTCCTTCGAGAGTGGCGATCGATGTGCCACCGCATTCAGCCTCGCCGCCGCCGGTCGTCCCGGTGTACGCCAGATCGCCGAAGCCCATCCGATCGATCATGAGCTCCAAGGCGGTCCCATCGGCCTCCAGCTCCGCGATGTACCGGGTCGCGACATCAGCGGGAGAGATGACACCACCAGGCTCGATCGCGGTGAAGTTGGGTGTCGTCGCCGTGTGGCCACACAGCACGTGGCACAGCTCGTGGGTGATGACGAAGGTGCGAGCCATGGAGAGCACGGATTCGAGGAGCGCGGCCTGATCGAGCCGGCCGAGTCCGAGCTCTTCCTGCCGATGGGTGACGGCTTGCTCGATCTGCGTCTGCGAGTCCAGGACTGCTGCCTTCAGGCGGGCGCACGTTCCGCTCGTGAGGCGCACGATCAGATGATGTTCTCCCGCTTGCTGTATCTCTACCCCGAACCGGCTGTCGCTGACGAGGTTGACCGTGAGGCGGGGGAGAGAGCGACCGAGTCGGAGGAGACTCATCTGGTTCCAGACCTCGCCGAACCGCGAAGCCATGTCGGCTGCGAACGGCGATGGGTCAGCCGTCGTCACAGCGCCTCGTTGCGTTGGAGCCAGGTCATGGCGACCCAGCCGGGGATGACCGG
>CALMLJ010000669.1 GCA_937868025.1 uncultured Acidimicrobiaceae bacterium | reverse complement strand
TGCCGTGGATCCGCGCCGGCAAGGCCAGCGTCACCGAGACCTCGGGCGGCCAAGCCTGATCCGTCGACCGTCTGGGCAGATCTCCACGACCCCCTCGGGGTGACTGTCATCCGTTCCGGACGGTGTGGTAATCAGGATTCATGTCGATGGTGCGTAGCGTTGACGCCATCGTCCAGAACGATGACGAGCGTCCCGCCGATCTTCGGATCGCCGGGACGTTCGTCGCGTTCCTGGCAGGCATGGTGGCGCTGTCGGCGAGCAGCGTCGCCGTGTTCGGTATCCGCTCCCAAGGGGATCCGCCCATCCACTTCCGCTGGGAGTCGGTGTTCGAGGGGCTCTTCCGCTACGACGGAGGGTGGTACGCCGGTATCGCCCAGCACGGCTACCACCTCGTCGCCGGACACCAGTCGAACGTGGCGTACTTCCCGGCGTACCCGCTCGCGATGCGAGGGATCGGTGCGCTGATCGGCGACACCGTCCTCGCCGGGATCCTCGTCACCGCGGTTGCAGGGTGCCTCGGCGCCGTGCTGGCCGGTCGCTGGATGCGGCTCCAGAACCTGTCGCCGCAGGCGGTGACGCTGGGCGTCGCCGTGATGCTGCTGTACCCGTACTCGTGGTTCCTGTACGGCGTGGTGTACAGCGACGCGCTGTTCCTGGCGGCGATCCTGGCGGCGTCGCTCGCCGTGGAATCTGATCGCATCGTCCTCGCCGGACTGCTGACCGTCATCGCGACGGCGGACCGCCCCACCGGCGTGTCGATCGCCATCGGGCTCACCGTCCTGGTCGCCGAGCGACGAGGCGTGCTCCGCCACGATCCCGAGACGGGTCCTGCCCTGGTCCGTCGGTTCCGGTTCCCCAACCGCGTCGACGTGTCCCGGTTGCGCCGCCGTGACGGAGCCATCCTGCTCGGGTTCGCCGGCCTCGCCGGTTACATGTGGTATCTGCACACGGAGTTCGGGCGGGCGTTGCTCTTCTTGGACGAGCAGCGGTACTGGGGCCAGGAGAGCGGCGTGCGAACGCTGGTCAAGGCGCAGTACTGGTGGGAACTCACGCACTTCGAACACCGCTCGCTCGTACTCACCACGACGCTTCAAGCGGTCCTGCTCGTCGCCGGGCTGGCCCTGGTGCCGTTCGTCGGTCGCCGCTTCGGGTGGGGATACGCCACGTTCCAGCTGGTTCTCGTGGCGATGCCGGCAATCGGCAGCAGGGACTTCATGGGAACCGGCCGCTACCTCATGGTGCTGTTCCCCACGCACGCGCTCGTCGGCGAGTGGCTGAGCGGCCGGTCGCGCCGATGGCGCCTCGGCTACCTGACCATCAGCGGCAGCCTGCTCGTCGTCCTTGCCGCTTCGTTCGCCCATGGGGTGTACCTGTCGTGAAGGTGATGTGGACCCGAGTGTTTGGTAGGCAATCACCGTGACTGACATCGGGACGCCCACGGCGGACGACGCCGCGCCGGGGCTGACGATCTTCTTCCCGGCGTACAACGAGGTCGAGGGGCTCGAGCGCACCGTGGTCGCGGCGATCGAAGCCGGGAACCTGCTCGTCGGGCTCGGTGAGATCGACGACTACGAGGTGCTCGTTGTCGACGACGCATCGACCGACGGCACGGGCGACCTCGCCGACGCGTTGGCCGCTCGGCACGAGGAGGTGCGCGCCGTGCACCACACCGTCAACCGCAAGCTCGGCGGCTCGATTCGCACCGGTCTCGCCGAGGCCCGAGGGCGCTGGCTGCTCTACACCGATGCCGATCTGCCGTTCGACCTGTTCGAGCTCGAGAAGGCGTTCCGGCTCCTCCGCCACTACGACGCCGACATCGTCGCCATCTATCGCCACGACCGCACCGGCGAAGGTCTCCGCCGACTCGTGTACTCGTACGCGTACAACTCGCTGATCCACACAGCGCTCGGCCTCCGTGTCCGCGACGTGAACTTCGCCGGCAAGCTCATCCGACGCGAGGTGCTCGACGCCGTCACCCTCCACAGCGAGGGGTCGTTCATCGACGTCGAGCTGCTGGCGAAGGCGCAACGCCGAGGGTTCCGCATCATCCAGTTCGGCGTCGACTACTTCCCCCGCAGCCGGGGCGTCTCCACGTTGTCGTCGGCACCCGTCATCCTCAAGATGCTCCGCGAGATGGCGGCGATCGTGCCCGAGATCCGCGCCGACGGTCACCGGGTGCGCCCGTTGTGAGCCCAGCGCTCCTCATCGTCAACGCCGACGACTACGGGCTCACCCCAGGCGTGTGCGAGGCGGTGCTCGCCGCGCACGACCGCGGGGTGGTCTCGTCGACCTCCGCGCTCGTCGTCGCTCCTGCCTGGCAGCAGTACGGTCGACGCTTGGCCGACACGGGTCTGGGCGTCGGGATCCACCTGTGCGTCGTGGGGGAGGACCCGCCCCTGTTGAGCGCGTCCGAGATCCCCTCGCTGGTCGACGACCGAGGTCGCTTCCCCATGTCGTGGAAGCAGTTCCTCGTCCGGGCGGGCGCCGGTCGGATCGACACCGCCGACCTGCGCCGCGAGCTGTCGGCCCAGGCCGAGTCCGCCGCCGCCTCCGGCGCACGCCTCACCCACGTCGACTCGCACCAGAACCTGCACCAGTGGCCGCAGTTGTCCACGGTCCTCTTCGAGGTCGCGTCGACCCACGGCCTTCACGCCGCGCGGTGCACCCGGTCGAACGGGTGGGGCCCGGCGTCACTCGGCGTCCGGGCGCTCGGACGAGTGTTCGAGGAACGGTGTCGGCGGCGAGGTGTCGTCGTGCCGGCTGCTTCGACCGGGCTGGACGAGGCCGGTTCGCTCGACCGGTCAGCGATGCTCGCCGCGATCGAGGCACTGGCTGCCACGGGCGCCTCCTCCGCCGAGCTGGCCACCCATCCCGGCCTCGCCGACGACCCCGATCGCGCCCGCTACCGGTGGGGATACCGGTGGGCCGACGAGTTCGAGGCCCTGTGCGACCCCGCGGTGCGCCGGTCGATCGAGGAGTCGGGGTTCGTGCTGGCCGACTTCGGAACGTTGGCGGGCGTCGGAACGGACCGCGATGCGTCGTCCTGACCCCATCGCCCGTGAGGTGCTCGACGCGTACGCGCTCGCAGGCCGCGGCGTGCACGTCCACACGACGATCCGATGGTGGACGTGCCCGTTCTCCGAGGTCGAAGCGCTGCTTCCCGATGACGGCGAGATCCTCGACTTCGGGTGCGGTCACGGGCACTTCGCGACCTACCTCGCCCGGACGGGTCCTCGACGCCACGTGCTCGGCGTCGACATCGACGCCGCCAAGATCGACGTCGGCACACGCGTCCTGACCCGCGACGGGCTCGGCGGCCGAGTCGAGCTCCGCGCCGTCACACCCGAGTGGATCCCCGAACCCGACCGATACGACGCCATCGTCACCAACGACGTCCTCTACCTCCTGGGCCCGGACCGGGCGCGCACCGCGCTGCAGGCGATGGCATCGGGGGTGCACCGCGGTGGGACCGTCGTCGTCAAGGAGATGGGAGCTACGCCTCGTTGGAAGCATCGGATCAACGAGGTCCAGGAGCGGCTGGCGACGAAGGTCCTCCGCATCACCGCCGGGGACCAGCTCTCGGTCCTTCCCCCCGACGCGATCGAGGCGCCGCTGCGCGACGGCGGACTGTCGGTGCGGCGGGTGCCGCTCGATCGCGGCTACGCCCACGCGCACCTCGCCGTGGTCGGCGTACGTGGCTGACGGCTCGCCCGGCGGACCACAATGGGGGTCGATGACGACCGACTGGAACCCTGTGCTGCGTGGTGAGTTCGAGAAGCCGTACTGGCCCGA
>CALMLJ010000668.1 GCA_937868025.1 uncultured Acidimicrobiaceae bacterium | reverse complement strand
CGGACTCTCGAAGTTCGTGCTGGTGCCCGACCAGCCCGACGACTGGAGCGCCGAACTCACGTGGCTGCGCGAGGTGACCGGACCGCTCGAGACCTGACCGAGACCCAACTCCGCTCCGGCGGGGCCGGGTTCACCACGACCGGACCTCGCGGTAGGAGTGCTCCCAGTCGGCGAGCAACGTGCGTAACGCCGTGAGGAGCGTGAGCGGCACGTCGAGCATGGCGTGGTGGCCGGCCTCGGGCAGTTCGATGACCGGGGCCACCCGGCCCAGCGCCTCGAACATCTCCTGGCCGATGTCGGGCGTGATGAGGCCGTACTCGGACCGGAGGAGCGCGACCCGGCAGTCGACCTGGTGCAGGTACGGGAGGGCGATGCCGCGCATGGTCGTCGCGAACTGCACGAAGATGTTCTCGTCGAACTTCCAACGCCAGCCGCCCTCGACGCGGCGCAGCGAGTGCCTGGCCACGTGGTCCATCACGTAGTCGAGCGAGTGGTCCTGCCCCGGCACGGTGCGGAAGCGGGCGACGGCCTCTTCGAAGTCCTCGTAGGTCCGCGGCCGGCCGAACGCCTGCTTCAGCCGGTAGGACTGGACCTCGGGATCGGGTTCGGTGATCGGCGAATCGCACACGATGATGCCGGCGACGGCGTCGCCGTTGAGCGCCGCCGTCGCGACCGTGACGAATCCGCCCATGCTGTGGCCGACGATGACGGGCATGCCGGTGATGCCGCTGTCGGCGACCACCGCCATCACCTCCTCGGTCCACTGCTCGAGCGCGTAGACGTCACGGAACCCGCTGTCGCCGTGACCCGACAGATCGATCGCCACCACCCGGAACTCGCCGGCGAACCGCGCTGCGATGTGGGTCCACCAGTGGGCGTGCGCACCACCGCCGTGCACGAACACGAGGCCCTGCCGCCCGGGCTCGCCCCATGCCAGGTAGTGGATGTCGCACCCGGCGACCGACACGGTGTGATCCTCGTACGGCACGGCGAGGGCGTGTCGGAACCACTCAGGGGCGGAAGGATGCTCACTCATGGCCGCGCAGCCTACGCTCGCCGCCCGATGACCTCGGTACTGGAACCCACCTCTCGTTCTGCCCTCCCGACACGGGCGGACGTGCGCGCCGCGATCCCCGACGACTGCTTCGAGCGCCGCACCGGTCGCTCCCTCGCCTACCTCGCAGCGTCGCTGGCGCTCGTCGTCGGCATGGCGGTCGCCGCCGTCGCCTGGATCCCGATGACCTGGGCGTGGCTCCCGGCGTGGATCGTGTACGCCGTCGCCAACGGCACGGCAGCGACGGGCCTGTGGGTCATCGCCCACGAGTGCGGCCACGGTGCGTTCTCGGCCAACGCCCGACTGCAGGACACGGTCGGGTTCACGCTGCACTCGGCGCTCCTCGTGCCGTACTTCTCCTGGCAACGCAGCCACTCGGTGCACCACGCCCGCACCAACCATCTCGACGAGGGCGAGACGCACGTTCCCAAACGCGCCGACCACCCCCGAGCCGTGGCCGAGCAACGGTTCCGCGCCACGGTCGGCCAGCGGGCCGGTGCCGCGCTCGCGATCACCAAGACGCTCCTGCTCGGCTGGCCGGCGTATCTCGTCGCCGGGGTGTCGGGCTCCGATCGGCGTGGCCGCAGCAACCACTTCTGGCCGATCCGCCCGTTCGCCGGCGAGCTCTTCCCGCCGCGGTGGCACCGCCGGGTGTGGGTGTCGACCGCCGGAGTCGCCGCCGTCGTGGCCCTCCTCGTTGCGGCGGCCGTGGCATTCGGGCCGCTCGCCGTCGTCGCCGCCTACGTCGGACCGTACCTGGTGGTGAACGCCTGGCTCGTGGGCTACACGTGGTTGCAGCACACCGACGTCGACGTGCCCCACTACGCCGACGACGAGTGGAGCTGGCTGCTCGGGGCGTTCCAGACGATCGACCGCCCGTACGGCCGCCTCGTCGACGCGCTCCACCACCGGATCGGCAGCACCCACGTCGCCCATCACATCGACCATCGGATTCCCCACTACCACGCCGCCCGGGCGACCGAGGCGATCGCCGCCGCGTTCCCGGCGTGGTACCGGTTCGATCCCACGCCGGTGCCCGTCGCGCTGTGGCGGGTGGGACGCGAGTGCGTCGCCGTCGACCGCACCGAGGACGGCTGGCGTTTCAATCCCTGACCGTTCCATCCGGTGCGGGTTCGGAGGGATAGGCAATTCCACCTCAGGGGATGTGGCATCACGGGGAACCGTGACATGATGCGGATCGCTGCGGACGGCCTGGTATGGATCCGAAGTGCGATGGGTACCGGCGGGGACCTGGGGACGGCGATGTGAGGGACATGATGCGAACACGACGGGCGATGGTGGGTCTCGTGGCCATGATCGGTGGAGCGGCCCTCGTCGCGGTGGCACCGGCCGGAGCCCAACCGGCGCCCGGCACGACGGCCGCAGCGACAGCCGCCGACAAGATCACCGTGACCCAGACGGCCCTCGCACCGATCACGACGTGCACCACGCCCGACCGCTCGCTCAGCTACACGACGTACTCCGACGCCTCGGTCTTCCGCCTCCGGGTGCGGGCTTCCTCGCCCCTGTGCTCGCCGATCACCGCCACGGCGGCGATCTACGCCATGCCGACCGACGGCTCGGTGTGGCCACAGACGCTCTCGCAGTCGGAGTCGTTCACGATCAGCGGGGCGAGCCAGACCGACATCGTGTTCACCAAGGACTGCACCCCGGCGCAGTTCGACGTGGTCACCGGCGCGACGCCCCAGACGATCTCTCCCTTGGGTGAGCGCCACGGACCGCTCCTGATCCCCGACGTGAACACGGCCTACCAGGACCCGGGCATCGCCTGCGGACCGCCCACCACGCAGGTCGGCAACACCACGACCGTTCCCGGCGGGGTCACCACGCCGCCCGCCACGTCCACCACGGTGGCCAACACCGCGGTGCAGAACACCACGACCACCGCCGCCGTGGTCGCCGGTGTCTCGACGACCCCCACGACCGCCGCGCCGTCGGTCCTCGACACGGTGACGAACCGCGCCGACACGACCTACAGCCCGGCCGCGCTGGCGGTCACCGGCGTGTCCTCACAGGCCCTGGGCCTGGTGGGCATCGGCATGTTCACGATCGGGATGGGGCTCATGCTCACGTCGCGACGACGGGCAGTGCCGGCGGTGCGGATGATCACGTCGAGCTGGTCGGTCGATCCGAACAGCCCGTTCGGCCTCGACTGACGGGTCGGCCTCGACGGACTCCCAGTTGGGCAGCGGTGCCCACCCTCCCCTGAACAATTTCACCCGAACGGGGACTGTTACGGCGCTGTCATCTGCGCCGATAGGGTAGGTAACCGAGGAGCAGTACCCACGACCCGCCGGGGGATCGACGGCCGTGGACCAAGTGAACTGCTCCCCTCACCGCTGGAGAACCCGATGACGACCACCTCGAGGCCACGCCTCGTTTTCGCGGCATTCCTCGCCGCCGCCGTGACGGTCGGGTGCTCCGCCACCGTCTCCGACACGACGGCCCCCGCTCCCTCGGCCACCACGCCGGCGAACCCGACCTCCGACGCCGCCCGCTGCCGCCAGCTCCAGGCCGCCGCCTCGGCCAACCCGCCCGTCTTCGCCGCCGCGACGACCTGGAACCAGCCCGCCGTGTGCCTCGGCACGCATCCCGACTCCGCTCGCTGGGCCCACAACTGGTTCAACTACGCCACCGTCCCGGGCCGCACCGACCCGGCCAAGCGCGGCGCGATCGACGTCGCGTTCGACGAGTACTCCACACCGGTCTACGACGC
>CALMLJ010000667.1 GCA_937868025.1 uncultured Acidimicrobiaceae bacterium | reverse complement strand
CCTCGACGCACAGGTCGCAGTGGATGCACCGCAGGTAGTTGATCTCGTAGACGAACCCGAAGCGCTCGCCCGGCGAGGTCGGAGCGGCCGGATCGTTGTCGGCGCCACGGACATAGATGCACTTGGCGGGACACACACCGGCGCAGAGCTCGCAGCCGATGCACTTCTCCATGCCGTCCTCGTACCGGTTGAGGACGTGCCGACCGTGCATGCGCTCGGGCTTCTCGCGCTTGAGGTCGGTGTCGCCACCCTGACCCCCGAGGTACTCGAGCGTGACGACCTTGCCGCTGTCGGTCTTGTGGAAGATCTTGCCGAACGTGACCTTGAAGCCACCCAGGTAACCCATCAGGCACCCACCTTCTCTTCAGCGCGGCGGTACCTCGACGTGCGGATGGCCACCGACAACAGCGCGGCCCCCGAGATCATCGCCACGAGCGCGATGGCCAGGACGAGGGCGACGTTCCAGTCGTTGTCCTCGCCGACCTTCACCGCGACCAGCAGGAGGAACCAGCCGAGCGACAGCGGGATGAGCAACTTCCAGCCGAGATCCATGAGCTGGTCGTAGCGCAGGCGGGGAAGCGTGGTGCGGAAGAGCACGAACACCACGAGCAGGGCCAACACCTTGAGGAAGAACCAGATGAACGGGAGGACGAACTCGGCGACCCAGCCGGTGGTGCCGAAGTTCGGCCCGATCGGACCACCGAGGAACAGCGTCACGAGGATCGCCGACATGGTGATCACGTTCATGAACTCGGCGACGTAGAACATCGCGAACCGGAACGCCGTGAACTCGGTGTGGAAGCCACCGACCAGCTCCTGTTCGGCCTCGACGAGGTCGAAGGGCGGACGGTTGGTCTCGGCGGTGCCCGCGATGAGGAACACGACGAAGGGCACGATGCCGGTCGCCCACAGGTTCCAGTTCCAGTTCGACTGCGACTGCACGATGGCGTTGGTCGAGAGGCTGCCCGAGTTGAGGAGCACACAGAGGAGCGAGAGGCCGAGCGCCGCCTCGTAGGACACCATCTGCGCGGATGCCCGCACCGATCCGAGCAGCGGGTACTTCGACCCGGACGACCAACCGGCGAGCATGATGCCGTAGACGGCGATCGAGCTCATGGCCAGGACGAAGAGGATGCCGATCTGGGGGTCGGCCACCTGCAGCAGTGTGTCGTGCCCGGCGATCTTGACCGTGCCCGTTCCGCCGTCGGTGAAGTTGCCGGCGATCGGGATCGTCACGAACGTCAGGAACGCGGGCACCATCGACAGGTACGGCGCCAGCTTGTAGACGAACTTGTCGGCCTGGTCGGGCAGGAGGTCGGCCTTGAACAGCAACTTCATGCCGTCCGCGATCGTCTGCAGCGTGCCGAACGGGCCGGCAACGCGGGGGCCGAGGCGGTTCGAGAAGTCGGCGTGCAGCTTCCGCTCGAACCAGATCATCGCGATGACCGACACCAACAGGCCGGCGAACGCGACGACGACCTTGAGGACGGTGATCCAGACCGAGTTGAAGTCGACGTCGTTGAGTAGGGGGTCCACCGCGAACATCAGCGAGCCGCCTCCAATCGGATGTCGGTGACGGCAGCGGCGACGTCGATCAGGCGAGTGACCGCCACATCACCGCCGACGGCGAGCGACGCCGTGCCCCGGGGCAGCGACGCGTCGACGCTGGCGGCGACAACGACGCTGCGATTGCCGCTCGTGACCTTGACTCGACCGTCGGCGCCGATGCCGGCCCGGTCGTAGTCGGACGGGTGCAGGCGGAGGGTCGACGCCGGGGCGAGACCCGCCGATGCCGGAGCGTGGGCGACGAGCGTGCCGTGGTCGTACATCGTCCGAGGAGCGACCAGTCGCAAGGCGTAGGAATCGACCGGCGGAACCGCCGTGGCAGCTGTCGGGCGGAACTCGAGCAGCTCGGGCGCCTCGATGAGTGCCGGGCCGTCGTCGACGGGCTCGGGCTCACCATCAGTGGCATCGGCCGCTTCGGCAGCGGGCGCCTCGGCCTCGCTCGTGGCGCCGTCGGACTCGTCCGACTCGTCGGATTCGACCGGGGCCGGCTCCGGAGCCGGCAGCGGCACGACGATACCTTCGGTCGGCTGGGTCGCCAGGAGCTCGAGGGTCACACCGGAGTGGACCACCGACAGCTCCTCGATCTCCGCCCAGATCTCCTCGGGGCTCTCGAAGCCGAGGTCGGCACCGAGACGGTCGGCCAGGTCGACCGCGATCGACCAGTCCGAACGGGAGGTGCCAGCCGGCGTCACCTTCTGGTTCAGGATCGTGATGCGGCTCTCGAGGTTCGTGGTCGTGCCCGACACCTCGGCGAACCCGGCGGCGGCCAGCACCACGTCGGCCCGCTGGGACGACTCGGTGAGGAACTGGTCGACGGCGATCACGGTGCGGGCGCCGGTCAGCGCACGCTCGGCGAGATCGCGGTCGACGAAGTCGGACAACGGATCGGCACCGAGCAGCACCAGCGTGTCGATCTTGCCGTCGGCCGCTGCCTGCAGGATGCCGGTGGCGTCGAGGCCGTCCTTGCCGGGCACGGTCGGCCACGCCTGACCGAACCACTCAGCGGCCGCGTCGCGACGGACCCGGCCCGGCAACAGGCCAGGGGCCATGCCGAGATCGAGCGCTCCGTGCACGTTGCCGCGACGGAGGGCGGAGAGGAAGCGGACGCCCTCGACACGGTCGGCCAGGAGCGTCGCGGCGTCGACGATCGTCGACGCCGACTCGGCGATCGACGGGCGACCCAGAACGACCGTGACCGGACCGCTGGCGGCGTCGAGCACGGCCTTCGCTGCAGCGATCGCGGCGGGCTCGAGCCCGGCAACTGCCTCGGACGTTCCGCCCAGCAGCGCACCGATGACCGCCGCGGCCTCGCCGGGACGGTACGTGAGCGACGCCGCGGCGTAGCGGGCGAGCCCGGTGCGCTGCGGGGTGATCTCGATCAGCTTCGCGCCGTCCTCGACGACCGCGTGCTTGAGCCGGATGTAGAGCGCGCCGAGCGTCTCCTTGGGATCGGGGCCCAGCAGGATGATGGTGCCGCCCGGTCGGCAGGCGTCATTGATGGTGGCGCGGGGAAGGCCCAGGACCGCCTCGGCGGGAAGGCCGTCACCGAGTTGCGCATCGACGTTGTCGGAACCGACGACACCCTTGGCCAGCTTGACCCAGGCGTACGCCGCCTCGTTGGTGAGGCGGGAGCCGCCGAGCACCGCGAACCCGTCGGCGCCGCCACGGCCCAGGCCGTCGGCGATCAGGCGGGACGCAGCGGCGAGAGCGTCGGACCAGCGCGCCGGCTCGAGATGGTCGCCCTGGCGGAGCAGCGGCTGGCCGAGACGGTCCTCGCTGTTGACGGTCTCGAAGCCGTAGCGGCCCTTGTCGCACAGCCACGACCAGTTGACGGCGTCGGAGTCGACGCCGTTGTAGCGGAGGAGCTGGTTGCGCGAGGACTGCACGGTGATGCGGCAGCCGACGGAGCACCCGGCGCAGGTCGAGTCGACCTCCTCGAGATCCCACGGACGGGCCTTGAACCGGTACGGCGTCGCCGTCAGCGCGCCCACCGGGCAGATCTGCACGGTGTTGCCGGAGAAGTACGACGAGAAGGGCTCGCCGGGGAACGTGTTGACCTGGGTGTTGGCGCCACGATCCATGAAGTGGATCAGCGGGTCGCCCACGACCTCATCCGCGAAGCGGGTGCAACGATCGCACAGGATGCACCGCTCACGGTCGAGGTTGACGGTCTCCGAGATCGGGATCGGCTTGCGGTAGTGCCGCTTCTCCTCGACCCACCGGGACTCGCCGGGACCGAACGACATCGTCGTGTCCTGCAGCGGGCACTCGCCGCCCTTGTCGCACACGG
>CALMLJ010000666.1 GCA_937868025.1 uncultured Acidimicrobiaceae bacterium | reverse complement strand
CCCGGTGACGGAACCGACCGGGCCCGTGCTCGAGTCGACGCTCGCCATCCCCGGCTACGACGCGCTGGCCGCGTCGCAGGTCGTCCCTCGTCTCGAGTCGTTGTCGGCGTCCGACCTCGAGCAGGTCCGCTCCTACGAACTCGCGGGGCGCGGTCGTCGAACCATCCTCAGCCGCATCGCCCAGTTGCAGGCCGGTTGAGTGGTCGGAGCTCGCGTCGCGTCCGCCGATGACGGCACCGCCGTGGCGGAGCTCCGTCGTCTCGCACGCTCCGAACTCCTCGAGCAGCGCGGCGGTGAGCAGTTCACCGCGGCCGAGATGGCCGGCCCGTCCGTCGATGTCCCACCCTCGACGCCCGACGCCGCGGTGGTCGTCGGAACGATCGGCGAGGACGTCGTCGGCGTCGCCACGGTCCTCCGTTCCGGTCGGCGTGCCCGTCTGGAGGAGTTCTTCACCCATCCCGGTGCCCGAGGCGTCGGCATCGGCCATGCCATGCTCGGCGAGGTCAGCCGTCTGGCCCGGAGCTGGGAGTGCACCGACCTCGACTCCTACGCGCTCCCCGGTGACCGTGACACCAAGAACTTCTTCGAGAGTCACGCCATGAAGTCGCGGCTCCTGATCGTGCACACGGCGTTGTGAGGACGGTTCGTTGATCGACGAGTTGGCCCCAGCAGCTCGCCCGGAGGTGGCGGTCGGCGTCATCGCCGTGCAGGACGACGCGCTGCTGCTCATCCGCCGCGGTCACGGTCCGGCTGCTGGGCGCTGGTCGGTTCCGAGCGGGCGCATCGAGCGAGGGGAGACCGCGGCGGAGGCGATCGTCCGCGAGCTCCAGGAGGAAACCGGTCTCGCCGGCGTGTGCGGCCCGCTCATCGGGTGGGCCGAGCTGATCAGCGACGAGGCCCACTTCGTCGTCCTCAATTTCGAGGTGATCATCATGGACGACGGCGAGCCCCGCGCCGGGAGCGACGCGGCCGAGGCCCTCTGGGTCCCACTCGATCAGGTCGAGGAGTACCGGTTGACTCCGGGCCTCGCCGAGTTCCTCGCCGAGCACAACATCATCACGCTCATCGTCTGAGCGTCACCCGTTCTCGTCACCCGTTCTGTCCTGCGGAATCGCCCCTCGAGGGGCGATTCCGCAGGACAAATGCGGTGAGGTCGAGGGTCAGCGGCCCTTCCAGACGGGGGAGCGCTTCTCGATGAAGGCGTTGAGGCCCTCGGAGAAGTCCTCGGTCGAGAACATCGCCATGATGCCGTCACCCGACATCTTCCAACCGATCTCGTCGGGCTGGTCGGTGGCCTCGATGACGATCCGACGGCTCTCGCGCACGGCCAGCGGGGCGGCCTCGCAGATCTGCGCCGCCAGGGCCTTGGCGCCGTCGAGCGCCCCGCCCTCCTCGGTGAGGTGGTTGACCAGGCCGAAGTGGTACGCACGCTCGGCCGGGAAGTCGAGGCGACCCGTGAGCGCGAGCTCCATCGCGATGTTGCGGGGGATCTTGCGGGGGAGGCGGAAGAGGCCACCGGCAGCAGCGACGAGGTTGCGCTTCACCTCGGGGATTCCGAACACCGCGGTCTTCGAGGCCACGACCATGTCGCACGCCAGGACGAGCTCGGTGCCGCCGGCGAGGGCGGGCCCGTCGACCGCGGCGATGAGGGGCTTGGTGCGCTCGCGCTGCACGAGACCGCCGAAGCCGCCCTTGGCGGTGCTCATGCCGCCCGGGTCGACACTCATCTGCTTGAGATCGGCGCCGGCGCAGAAGATGTAGCCCTTCTCGGTCTTCGCGCCGGTGAGGATGGCGGCCCAGATCTCGTCGTCGGACTCGATCTGGTCGATGGCGTCCTCGATGCCCTGGGCGACGGCCGTGTTGACGGCGTTGCGGGCGTCGGGGCGGTTGATGGTGATGACGGCGATGTTGCCGATCTTCTCGAAGTCGATCATGGCGGTCACCCTATTGGAACTTGACCGGACGGTCTACTTCTTGACCGGGCGCCGGTGACCCCTGCTAGGAACGCCGCATGCCCGCCTACGACATCGTCGTCTTCGACCTCGACGGTACCCTCATCGACTCCGACGACGCGCTCGTTCGACCCTTCCTGACGCTCGGGATGGCACAGGAGGACATCACCTTCGGGCACCCGATCGAGGAGTTCTGTGCGGCGGTCGGGATCGATGTGGACGAGTACGTCCGGCTCTACGACACCGATATCGTCGAGCCGTATCCCGGGGCGACCGAGCTGATCGGCGGGCTCGATCGCTGGGCCGTGTGCTCCAACAAGCATCCCGAGTCGGGCACCGCTGAGCTGGTGCGCCTGGGCTGGACGCCCGAGGTCGCGCTCTTCTCCGACGCGTTCGGTGGCGCTGCAAAACAGCTGGCGCCGGTGCTCGAGCTCGTTGGGGTCGAGGCCGGGCGGACGCTCTTCGTCGGCGATACCGCACATGACGCCCGATGCGCCGAGGTGGTCGGATGCGACTTCGCCTGGGCGGCCTGGAACCCGCGAACGGCTGCGACCCACCCGGCGGGAACCATCCTGACGGACCCTCGTCAGGTGCTCGACCTGCTCTGA
>CALMLJ010000665.1 GCA_937868025.1 uncultured Acidimicrobiaceae bacterium | reverse complement strand
GACCTCGAGCACCTTCCCGGCGTCGCCCAGCGGTACCTCCGGTTCATGGGCGTCGAGGGCGCACCTCGAGACACGGTCATCACGGTTCACTCCCGCGGCCGGTTCCGGATGCGGCGTCACCTGCCCTGGTTGCCCTACGAGGCCTGGCAGATCAACACCGCCGACCCGATCGCCCGCATCTACCGCATCCGCATCGACGCCGGGCCGGTCCCGCTGATCGCTGTCGACACCCTGCTGCGAGGTCGAGGCGCCATGCGCGGCAGCGTGTTCGGGTTGGTCCCGGTGGTGGACAGTTCCGGACCGGAGCTCGACGTGGGCGAGCTCGTGACGTGGTTGAACGATGCCGTGCTCCTGGCGCCGTCGATGCTCCTGCGACCCGGGGTCGAATGGGCGGCGGTCGACGACCGGAGCTTCGGGGTCACCGTCACCGACCACGGCGTCGCGGCGACGGCCCGTGTGGTGGTCGACGCCGACGGACGACCGCAGGCCTTCGAGACGTTCGACCGCTACGTCGACCTCGGTCACGGCCTGGAGCGCGCCCGCTGGACGACGCCGGTCCGTGGATGGACGACCGACGGCGAACACCGCCGCTACACGAGCGGCACCGCGGTGTGGGAGCTGCCCGACGGCGACTTCGCCTACGTCCGGACCCGGTTGTCTCCCGGTGCGGTCGTGCACGGTCCGTCGATCCGGCGGCCGTGACCCCGATCGTCCTCCGTGACGGCACGACGCTCGACGTCCGGGCGATCGGGCCCGACGATGCCGCGGCACTCGTCGAGTTCCACGAGCGACTGTCGATCGAGTCCACTCGCCTCCGGTTCTTCAGTCCGCATCCCACGCTGACGGCGGAGGAGGTCGAGCGGTTCACCCATGTCGACCACGACCGTCGCGAGGCGGTGCTGGTGTTGGACGGCCCCGAGGTCGTGGCGGTTGCCCGGTACGAGGGGTTGCCCGACGACGTCGCGGCCGAGGTGGCGTTCGTCGTGGCCGAGGCGTGGCAGGGGAAGGGCATCGCCACCGAGCTGTTGCACCGGCTCGCCGAGCTGGCGGCTGGGCGCGGCTACCAGAAGCTCGTGGCCGACACGTTGTGGGAGAACCGGGCGATGGTGTCGGTGTTCGAGCAGTCCGGCCTTCCCGAGCACCACACGATCGACCAGGGGGTCCTGCACTTCGCCATGGAGCTCGACGCGCCGGCCGACTGACCGTGGCGCCCGGCCTCAGGTCACGGCGAGTACCCCGAGCGCACCCACGCACACAGTGACCACGGCGATCACGGCACCCTGGGCGATGGCACCGCGACGGCCGGTGGCGAGGTCGCCCATCAGGTCGACGTCGCGGCCGGCCGACACCATGAACACGAGGAGCGGGAGCAGCAGCACGGCGTTGAGCACCTGGGTGAGCACCATCACCGGGATCAGCGAGATGCCCGGCAGCAGCACGATCACCGCCGAGATCGCCACGACGGCGCCCATCGATCCGTAGAAGAGGGGCGCCTGGCGGACGTCGTCGTCGAGTGCCGCCTCGGTCCCCACGAACTCGCACACCGAGTACGCCGTCGACAGCGGCAGGATCGCCGCGGCGAGCAGCGCACACCCGATGAGCCCCACGGCGAACAGGGTCGATGCCATCGAGCCGGCGACGGGCTCGAGCGCGCGGGCGGCGTCGGCTGCCTCGTCGATCGGCGTGCCGGTGCGATGCAGCGTCGCTGCGCACGCGACGACGACGAAGAAGCCGATCACCCCCGTGAGCACCGACCCGACGATCACGTCGAGGTTCTCGTAGCGAAGATCACGCGGGGTGAGGCGTTTGTCGACGGCGTAGGACTGGATGAAGCTCAGGCCCCAGGGCGCCAGGGTGGTGCCGACCGTTGCCGTCGCGATGAGGACGGCATCGCGAGTCGTGGGGAGCCGGGGGACGACCAGGCCGGCGGCGGCAGCGCTCCAGTCGGGGTGGGCCAGCACCGCGGAGGCGATGTAGGTCAGGAACACGGCGCTGACCGCCATCAGCACGTGCTCGACCCGGTGGAAGTTCGCGCGCATCACGAACGCTGCGACGGTCACGGCGGCGAGCGGCACGCTCACGTAACGGCTCACCCCGAACAGCTCGAACCCGGCGGCGATCCCGGCGTACTCGGCGCAGGTGGTGCCGATGTTGGCGACGAGCAGAAGGCCGGTCACGAGCGCGGCGCGGCGGACTCCGGAGCGTTGCCGGACCAGTCCGACGAGGCCCTGGCCGGTTGCGACGCCCATGCGGGCGGCGAGCTGGTGGAACATGATGAGGGCGACCGTCGAGGCCGTGAGCACCCACAGGAGCCGGTAGCCGTGCTCGGCGCCGAGTACCGAGTAGGTCGTGATTCCGGCCGGGTCGTCGTCGGACAGCCCGGCGAGCAGGCCGGGGCCGAACACGGCCAGCACGGCGAGGACCCGGGCGCGGCGGCCGTTCTCCGAACCGGTGACGCCGACGTCGGTCACCGCGGCATCCGATGGGGGGAGATGCGACGTCGCCACCCGTCGTGGCGGCGGGTACGCCGGACGGGCACGGAGTCCGGGTGATGGAGCGCCCGGTTGAGCCGCCGGAGCGTGTGGGGGTGCGAGGTCGCCAGAGCGGCGGTCGCCAGGTCGGGGTGGACGGCGCGGACGATCTCCACACCCGCCTGGGTCGTCACGGCATCGAGCAGGACACCGAGGTCATCGGGTGTCAGGTGGTGCACCACGGCGGCCGGGGTGGCGAGCTGGACGGTGTGGCCCCTCGCCGACGTGAGGTGCAGCGCTTCCCACGCCACCGCGTCGTCGTGGAGCCGGCGGCCCAGTCGCCGCAGACCGAGGCGCCGGAGCACGGCTCCGAACCCGATGTGGGCGGCGACGGCGACGAGCGATCCGTCGGGACCTTCGGCGAGCAGGACGTCCGCGACCCGGACCAGTCGGCGGCCGTCGAGGTCGACGATCTGGGTGTCGAGCACGTCGCGGCCGAGCAGGAGTTCGTCGGACGCGAGTGCCTCGTCGGGCCTGAGCGGTTCGTCGGTTCGGCGCAGCGCCTCCACAGCCGGCTCGCCCGGGGTCCCGACGCTGATACGTCGGACGTCGACGCGTCGCACTGCCGTCCACGGGAGCGTCGTCGTGGCCCCGCTGCGGCGGACGAGCAACCGGTCGACGGTCGCGTCGCCGTGTCCGAGACGGAGCGTCAGGTCGGCCACCCGGCCGATGCGTCGGCCCGTCCCGTCGACGACGACGGCGCCGAGGAGGTCGGTCAACCGGTGGACCCGCGGGTCCACGTCAGGCCGGGGTCGGGCGCCGGCGGCCGCGAATCGACTTGTGGGCACGATCCGCGAACAGTACCGCCGGGATGGCGGCGCCGGCTGCGACGAGGCCGGCGAGCGGGGGAGCGGCATGCTCGAGCAGGTCGGCGACGGCGGGGATGCACAGGAACCCGACCAGGACCGCCAGCTCGACGACGACAGCGCCGGTCACGTACCGGTTGCCTCGCCACGACCGCAGGCCCACCGGCCGGGTGGCGCTGCGGCAGGCGAACGCGTTGGCCATCTGCCCGAACACCACCGCGGCGAAGGCTGCGCCCGACGCCGCCAGGAGCGCGTGGCCGGTGGGGAAGTCGTCGCCCGGTCGCCACCCGGCGGCGACGAGCGCGACGACGAACGCCGTCATCTCCATCAACGCTTCGACGGGCCCGAGCACCCCGAACACCCGGACGATCAGCGAACGGTCGATCAGGTGGCGGCCCTCGGGCGGCCGGCTGAGGGTGCCCTCCGAGGGAGGTTCGTTGCCGAGGCCCAACGCCGGAAGGAGATCGGTGCCGATGTCGAGACAGAGGATCTGCAGCACCCCGAGGGCGAGCGGGAACCGGCCGCCCGACAGCGCCCAGACGGCGAACGGCGTGAGCTCTGCCACGTTGTCGGTCAGGTGATAGGTGAGGAACCGGCGGATGTTGGAGAACGTGGCCCGACCCTGCTCGATCGCCGCGACGATCGTCGCGAAGTCGTCGTCGAGGAGCACCAGGTCGGCCGCCTCGCGGGCGACGTCGGTGCCGCTACGCCCCATGGCCACGCCCACGTCGGCCCGCTGCAGGGCGGGCCCGTCGTTGGCGCCGTCGCCCGTCATGGCGACGACGTGCCCGCGGGCCTGCAACGCCGTCGCGATGCGCAGCTTGTCCTCGGGTGTGACGCGCCCGATGACCACTCCGTCGTGGTCGATCAACGCGCCGAGCAGGTCGTCGTCGGTCGGCAGGTCCTTGCCCTCGATCACGAGTTCGTCGCCGACGAAGAACCCCACCTGGGCGGCGATCGCCCGCGCCGTCGCAGGGTGGTCACCGGTCACCATCGCCAACTTCACCCCGGCTGAGCGGGCGGCGGCGATCGCTGCGGCGACGTTGGTCCGAGGCGGGTCGTGGAGTGCGATCAGGCCCACGAGGTCGAGATCGGACTCGGCCTCGTCGATCGAGGTCCAGTCGGTCGCTCCCTGCGCCGGGCGCGACGCGATGGCCAGCACCCGGAGACCGGCGGCGGTCATCTCGTCGAGGGCCCGGGTCGCCGTGTCAACCGCTGTCCGGTCGCGGCACCGGCCGAGCACCGCATCTGGCGCTCCTTTCACGTACAGGGCCCCGTCGACGAGCACGGACTCCCGGCGCCGGGTTGGGTCGAACGCGTTGCGGCGCAGGATCGTCGGCGTGGCGACGGCATCGGTCGATCCGGCGAGCCGCCGCGCCAGCGCGTCGATGGCCGCCTCCATCGGGTCGCCCACTGCGACCCACGCCCCGTCATGGTCGCGTACCCGGCCCTGGGACGCGGCGAGCGCGACCTCGGCCACACGCGTCGCGGCCGAGGTCGCGTCGACCCCGCCCGTGACCGAACCCGTCGGCTCGTAGCCTGGCCCGTCGATCGCGACGTCACCGGCGGGGGTCCACACCCTCACGACGGTCATCTGGTTGCGGGTCAGCGTGCCCGTCTTGTCGGTGCAGATGAAGGTCGTCGAGCCGAGCGTTTCGACGGCTTCGAGGTGTCGGACCAGGGCGTTGCGCTGCGCCATCCGCTGTGCGCCCATCGCCAACGACAACGTCATGGTGGGCAGGAGCCCCTCGGGCACCAACGCCACCGTGACCCCGATGGCGAACAGCAGGCCGTCGCGGGCCGGTGAGCCGAGGAGGAGGGACAACCCGAAGAAGACGACGCCGACCGCGACGGCGATCACGGCGACGACCCTGACCACCCGATCGATCTCGTGGGCGAGCGGGCTCCGCGGGTGCTGGACCGTGGCGGCCAGGTGGGCGATCCCGGCCAGCCGTGTGCTCCCGGCGATCCCGGTCACGACGCCGGTTCCCGACCCGGTGACGAGGTAGGTGCCGGCGAACGCAGCGTCACCGGGGCCGGCGGCCACCGGCACGCTCTCACCGGTGAGGGTCGAGGTGTCGAACGACACCCCGTCGGCGTCGACGAGCTCGATGTCGGCGGGGACCCGGTCGCCCGGGGCGAGCACCACGAGGTCGCCCACGACGACGTCGGCGGCGTCGATCGATCGCGGCGCACCGTCTCGAACCACGATGACGCTCGCCGGGAGGAGCTCCCGAAGGCGTTGTGCCGCCTGCTCGGCCCGACCCTCCTGGGCGAAGGCGAACAGTCCGTTGACGACGATGACGACGAAGATGGCGACCCCGAGCTGTGGCATCCCTGCGACCACGGCCAGGGCGCCGGCGACCCAGAGCATGAGCGCAAAGAAGTGGGTGAGTTCGCCGAGGAGCCGTCGCCACGCCGGTCGCGGCGGGGGTGGGGGCACACGGTTGGGCCCGTCGGCGCGGTGGCGGCGATCCGCCTCGGCGTCGGTCAGGCCCGTCGTGGCGGGTGCCGGCGTGGCCGCCGTACCGTCGCCGGTCGTGAGGGTCACGGTGTCGGCCATCCGCACGCTGCGGACGCCACGTCGACCGAGTGATCCAGCCCGAGGTCGGGGGCGAGGACGGTCGCCTCCGGCCAGGGGTCGTAGCTGTGGGGGTCTCCGTCGGGGACCGGCGGGTGGCACCACAGCTCGACGACGTCGGACGACGAGCGGAGTGCCGAATCCCGCGCCGCCTCACGGACGGGGTCGTTCGCCCAGGGGGCGTCGAGCACCACGTGTTCGCCGAGGTGCAGCAACCGCTCGGCGCGTTGCAGGAGGTGGCGGTGGCCCGCCTCGTCGGGACCCTCGTCGCCATGGCGGAGCACAACGGCCCCATGTCGGTTGCCGAGCGCGTCGGCGATCCGGCTCGACCGTTCGGAGGGGGCGCCGCCGACCAGCACGGACCGGACCCGGCCGAGTTCGAGGTGGCGGCAGCACCGGGCCTGGAGATCTCTGAACTCGCTGCTGAGCACGCCGCTCCGCGCCGTCCGGCGGAGCTCGTCGCGGGCGAGCCGATGCAGGTGCAGCGCAGCGTCGTGGTGGGCGAGGGACGGCGGTCCCGCCCAGCCGTCGGCGAACCGGTCGAAGAGCTCGGCTCGTCCACCGAGGTAACGGAGCACCAGGATCTCGATCCGGCGCTGGGCGTCGCGGTCCCGAATCGTCCGGAGGAGGGGGCGCATCTCGTCGAAGCCGTCGGTCCACACGGCCTGGAGCGCTCCGAGGCCGCCGTTCGGTCGGACCGGTCCGGACCGGTCGGAGAGATTCATTCGTGCATGGTCGTCGGAACTGCGGCGCTTCGGCAGGGTCGAAGGTCACGGCCGTGGTGACCTTTGGCCCTGTCCCGGTCCTACGGCCATGTCGACGATGGGAGCCATGGACTCCTACCTTCACCACCTTCCCGCGGGTTCCCGCCCGGTCGTTGTCGGCGTCGACGGGTCGTCCGACTCGACCCAGGCGCTCCTGTGGGCTGCCGTCGAGGCGGCGCAACGGGGTGTGCCACTCCGGATCGTTGCGGCGTGGGTCGTTCCTGCGCTCGCGTTCACGACCCCGGTCGTGCCGCCGACCTTCGTCGATCCGACGATCTTCGAGGCGGCGGCCGAGGAGATCGTGACCGAGGCCGCCGAGACGGTCCGGACGCGACTCGGCGCGGGCGCTCCCGCCGTCGAGACGATCGCGGTCGCCGGCGAGCCTGCAACGGTACTCAGCGAGAGTTCGCGGCACGCCGGGATGCTGGTCGTGGGGACTCACGGGCGGGGCACGCTCGCCCGGGCGGTGCTCGGGTCGGTGGCCGAACGGTGCCTGGCGCTCTCGTCGGTTCCGGTCGTCGTTGTCGGCGAACAGGCGTCCGCTCCTGCCGACGGCCCGGTGGTCGTCGGTGTGGAGGACACCCCTGCGGCGCGCGACGCGCTGCGGTGGGCGGTCCTCGAGGCCGGTCGCCTCGGTCGTCGGCTGGTCGTGGTCCATGCCCACGAGGTCGATTCGGTCCTGCGCCCCGACCTCGCCGAGTTGCCTCCCGACGTCGACGAGGTGACGTCCAAGAACGTGCGACGGTTCCTCGACCATTTGCTGACGGAGGTGGCCGTGATCGGTGGCCGGCCGCGTTCGGTGGCGTGGCGCGTGGTCGTCGGCGATGCGGCGCAACGCCTGGTCGAGGCGTCCGCCGGCGCGTCGATGTTGGTCGTCGGCACGCCTCGCCCCCACGGTCTGGTGGAGCGCATGGTGGGTTCGACCGGTCGCCACTGCGTGCGAACGGCGAACTGCCCGGTGGTGGTCGTGCCCGCAGCGGCCATCCCGGAGGTCGATGGGCCGGTGCTCGAGTGCGCATCCTGATCGCCCTGGGGGGCAACGCGCTGTTGCCCCGCGGAGCGGTCCCGGACGCCTCGGTCCAGGTCGAACACGTCG
>CALMLJ010000664.1 GCA_937868025.1 uncultured Acidimicrobiaceae bacterium | reverse complement strand
CAACCGCGGTCGCGAGCACGATCGGCGGACCGCTGAACTGCGCGATGCGGATCGTAACGGTGTCTCCGGGATAGGCGAGGCCGGTGATGATGACCGTCTGGCCCGGCGCGGCGCTCGTGACGTTGATGGCCAGATCGCTCGGGATGTAGTCATCGCACTGACGCTGCTGCGCAACGGCGGGGGCCGACGGCGCCGCAGCGACAGGCTCCACGGCAAGCACCGTGACAGCGACGACCACGGCGAACAACACCGCGCACACTCGTCTGATCATCCCATGCTGCATTGCGGTCCCCACACCTCTCCCAGGCGTTGTGCCCGACCTACCGTCACCGGAGTCAGAACAACTTTCAACGAGTTTCACTGAAAATCTCCGCCTGGTCCAGCCTCTATCGGCCACCTCGTTACATCTCCTCATCAATCAGCACGGAGAGTGAGGAGTGTTTGGCCAGTATCACTCAATGTGGCCGTCGCTCCTGCCCCCGACGACGAGATTCCCACGCCACCGAGGATCCTGCGTCCCGGAGCGGTCACCTTCACCGTCACTGCGCTGTCGTTCACCAGTGGTTGCCCGCCGAATCGAAGTCGATACGTCTGCCCCGAGTCGACCTCACCGCTGAGCTCGAAGACGACGGTCACCGTCGCGCCAGGCGGAATCTCGACCCGCACGGTGTGGCGCCACACGTCGAGGTCACGCAGCGGCGTCACCCTGGAGTCGATCCCGTCGACCGTGACGCGATCGAGCTCGAACGGCGTCACCACGGCGAGGTCGGAGATGTTGGTGCCCCAGGGCAGCCCTGCCGAGTTGCCGATCGCGTCACGAGAAAGACCGTCAGGCGGCGCGTCGTTGCGGAGCGTCACGGTGACCTCGGACGTGACCGCCCCGGTGTCGGGGTCCCACGTCACGTCGTATGTGGTGTCCCGGTGGAGATACGCGTCGATCTTCGATGGGTTCGCGTTACGGGTGATCACCGCGAGCAGGTCCTCTCCAGCGGTCGGTGCGAAGCCGTTGTCGAGTCCGACCACGCCCAACAGGTTGTGGTCCGGCGCTCTCAGCGAGACCATCCGGAGCCGCCCGGACTTCACGAGCGGTCCGAAGGACGATCCAAGCTCTGCGGGTGCCGGGAGGGTCGACCGCGTCAGCCTCTCGAAGAGGTCGCGAACGAGCTCGGTCAGCGCGTCATTCGCAGCGTCGGCGTCCGGATAGGCGGAGAACTGGTCGACCGTCAGGAACTTCACGGCATCGGAGCTGTCGATCGTGCGCTCGAGGCCCGGAATCGGCAGCGGTCCGGTGATTGCCAACATCGCAGCCATGGCCTCGGGGTCGGCGTACATGACGCCGTCGATCTTCTGGCCGGTCTTGGTCTCGAACAGACGGGCAGCGACCTTCGCGTCGACCGGGAAGTCCATCGACGCGCCCCAGTTCTGGGGGTTCGTCGCGGGGCGCATGCCGACAAAGCTCGGTGGAAGGTCGTCCGCCTCCAACACGGCGGCCTCGAGTTCGGGTTGGGCCAGCTGGAGGGGGCGACCCACCTCGACCAGTTCTGGCTTGCCATCGAGCATTCTCAGTTCAGCCCAGTTGCCGATGTGCCCTCCGAGATCGCGCGCTTCGGCCGGATTGCCGAGCAGCACGAGATAGTGGCGTTCGCCTTGCCCGCCGAAGAGTGCAGGCCCGAACTCCACCGCCGCGGCCGCGAGATCGGTCTGTCCGCGGAATTCGTCGACCTTGGACTCGAACTGGTCGATCCGCTCCGACAGGAGACCCACGATCCAGGGAGAACGGATCTCCTCAACATCGTCGATTGCGGTCCGGAGCCGCGATGCAGCGTCGAGCACCGGGTCGCGGAAGGTCGCCAGCAGTCCGAGATCGACGCCGCCGCCCTCGCGACGCAGCGCGGTGTAGTCCACTTCGGCCGAGATCCTCCCTGCTGCGCCCGTGAGCGAGGCGCCTGCCTCGGACAAGACCGTGACCGCTTCGATGTTGTGGCCGACGACGGGCACCATTCGCGCCGGGAACAGCCACCACGCCCGCGACGAGTCAGCGACGTCGCGAAACCGATCCTTCGCCCCCTCGAACTGCTCGGCAGCTGCCTCGGTCGTGCCGGACTGGAGCGATGACACCCCGTCGGTGGTCGCTCCCACCGCCTTCTCGAGCGAGGAGGAGAAGGCGAGCGCCTCGTACACCGCCATTCCGACACCCACGACCATGACGAGGGCCACAACGGCCACCGCCCATCGGATCACACGTCGGGTCCTCCGTCGGCTCACCCGATACCCCGACCACATGACGAGACCGGACGCGATGATGGCGAGCACCGCCGGTGCGCCCAGGAACCAGTCGACGTCGAGACGGAGGCAGGCCATCCCGATGAACGCACCCACGCACGTGCCGTACACCCGGTTGCGAAGGTCGCGACCGACCAAGAAGACGGCCATCAGCAGCGCCGCCCCGGCGAAAATGAGACCGAAGCCCACCGACGCCGCCGTCGCGATGGCGGCGCCAATGATCACACTCCACCGCCGCGCGCGCGAGGCGGCGAGGGCGAGAACTGCGACGAAGACAGCCCGGTAGACCGCGTCGACGACGTCGTGTCCCGTCGGAGCACCGGGGCTCAACGTCCCGAGGATCGCAGCTCCGCCCACCATGGAGGTCAGGACGATCCTCTGCGAGGACGACACGACACTTCGACGACGGCGGGACGTCTGCTCCGCCTCGTCCTCGGCGGGCGCGACGGCGGGGGGCACGAAGAGTGCTCCCGGCGGGACGGGATCTCCCTCGCTCATCGTTTCGAGTTCGTCGACATGCCGGAACGAGGAGGAGCGATGATCACCACGTCAGGGTGCTGCCTGCGAACGACCTGCACCAGACGGTCGAATTGCCCACGGTCGAACGCCGACCCCTCGCGGCGCACCCGGT
>CALMLJ010000663.1 GCA_937868025.1 uncultured Acidimicrobiaceae bacterium | reverse complement strand
TGTTCGCCCTTCCGGCGCTCGCCGGCGCCACCGGTCTGACCGAACGAGCCGCGACGGCGCGTGTCGCCGCCGACTCCGGCGATTCGCTGTCCACCGGCGACGCGATCATCCTCGGGGCCGTCGAGGGCATCACCGAGTACCTGCCGGTCAGCTCGACGGGCCACCTGCTCATCACCGAGCGCCTCCTCGACATCGGCACCGGGGCCGACAAGGACGCCACCGACACCTACACCGTGGTCATCCAGGTGGGGGCCATCATCGCCGTCCTCGGCATCTTCTGGAAGCGCTTCCTGTCGATGGCGAGCGGTGTGGTCGGTCGCGACGAGGACGGCCGGCGCACGCTCATCTCGCTGCTCGTCGCCTTCGTACCGGCCGGCGTCATCGGCAAGGTGTTCGGCGACGCCGTCAAGGAGCACCTGCTCAGCCCGACGCCGATCGCGATCACCTGGATCGTCGGTGGCATCGTCATCCTGGTCTTCGTCTCCCAGCAGTCCCGGCTGGTGGCCCGCATCGACTCGGTCGCCGACATCGGGGTGCGCAACGCCGCGATCATCGGCGTCGCCCAGACCCTCGCGCTCATCCCGGGCACGAGCCGCAGCTTCGTCACGATCCTCGCCGCGATGCTCCTCGGCTGCAGCCTCGCCACCGCTGTCGAATTCAGCTTCCTGCTCGGGTTCGTCACCCTCTCGGCGGCCACGGTGTTCGAACTGCTGCAGAACGGCGACACCCTCGTCGACACCTTCGGCATTGCCTCGCCGCTCATCGGCATCGTGGTGGCCGGCATCACCGCCTTCCTGTCGGTCAAGTTCATGATCGACTGGCTCAACAAGCGCGGGCTCGCCGTGTTCGGCTGGTACCGGATCGCGGTCGGCGTCGCCGCCATCGCCCTCATCGCCGGCAACCGGATCTGAGCTCACGGTCATGGCTGCGAACGTGAACGTCCGGCTCGCCACCGAGGCCGACCTCCCCGAACTGTCGCAGGTGCTGGGCCGGGCCTTCGCCGACGATCCGGTCATGGAGTTCGTCATCAGCAGCCGTCCGGTCGCGCCCCGCGCCGCCATCCTGCTCGGCACGATCACCAGCCTCCACATCTCGGATCGCTCGGTGTTCGTCGCGACCGACCCGACCTCGGGCGCGATCCTCGGCGCCTCGGTGTGGGGCCTGCCCGGGCACTGGCGCGTCCCCACGACCGCCTACGTCCGCCACGCTCGCAAGCTGCTCAAGGCGGTGGGCCTCCGCGGCATCACCAAGATCAGCGTGCTCTCGGCGATCGAGCGACAGCACCCGACCGAACCGCACCATTACCTGGCGATCATCGGGACCGACCCCGAGCACCAGGGCAAGGGCATCGGCGCCGCGCTCCTGGCACCGGTGCTCGACCTCTGCGACGAGGAAGGCCTGCCCGCGTACCTCGAGTCGTCGAAGGACTCGAATGTGCCGTACTACCGGCGGTTCGCGTTCGAGGTCACGACACCGTTCACGCTCAAGGGTGGGCCCACCCTCCACTTCATGTGGCGTGACACCGAGGTTCCGCCGAGCTGACCCACCTCAGGGGGTTTTGTGTTGCGACAGACGACGCTGGTGTCGCTCCTCGCACTACAGAACCCCGAGGAACGGGAGTCAGCCGGCGGCCGCACCCTCGTCGGGGGTCTCCTCACGGAGGCGCACCGGCCCGAAGTTGTGGTGCTTGAGCCCGATCTTGCCGTCGTAGAACGCCCGAACCCGTTCCATGTCGGCGGCGATGTCGCCGCTCGGCTCGAACACCAGCCCGAACCCGACCTCACGCTTCGACTTGTCGATGAACGCCAGGCAGATCGGCACCTCGGCCGACTGGGCGATTCGGTAGAACCCCGACTTCCAGTACTCGGCCTTGCTGCGGGTTCCCTCGGCGGGAATCGCCAGCATCAGATCCGGCGTCGCCGCGAACGCCTCGGTCATCTGGCCCACCAGCCCGTTGGCGGCGTTGCGGTCGACGGGGATCCCGCCGGTGGCGCGCATGAGCCAGCCGAGCGGCGGCTTGAACAGCTGCGACTTGCCGAGGAACGACAGGTTCATGTTCTGCGTCCACGCCGTGAAGATCATCAACAGGTAGTCGAGGTTCGACGTGTGGGGTGCGCAGACGATGACCGACCCACGGGCGGGCTTGGTACCGACCGGCGTCCAACGCCACAGCTTGAGGAACAGACGACCGAGGAAGGCTTTCACGCCCGCGACCCTAACAGCGGGGGATGTCAGCGACGCTTCGACAGACCGAGCGACGCCTTCCACCCGAGGGCAGCGGCGGGGCCGGCGATCGCGAGGGTCGGGATCACGAACGACGGGTCGAGCTCGTTGCGGCCCAGCAGCACGACGACGGCGTCGGCGGTGTCGGCCGCTGCGCCCGCCTTCACCCAGGTGGTGTCGGGCTGATCGCTGTTGAGCGACACGAGCGCACCGGCGCCCAGCACGGTGTCACGGATGCCGAAGGCACGAATCCACCACAGGACCGCCGGCGAGGCGTCCTTGCCCCACTGGCGCAGGATCTGACGGGGGGCGACGAGGCAGGCGATGCCGAACAGCACACGGCCGGCGCCGACGAGTCGGGCGATGAGACGGTCATCCATGGCCTGCATCGTTGCACACCGCCGCGACCCCTGCGACCGACCGGACCGGAGGTCAGGCCCGGAGGATCGACGAGCGCCGGACGTCCCCACCGACCGCCAGGAGCACCGCCGCGAGGGGCACCGCGATGAACGCCCCGAACAGCCCGGCGACGACACCACCGCCGGCCACGAGCAGCAGGCTCGCCAAGGGGTGGAGGGCCAGGTGGCGGCTCGCGAGGATCGGGTACATCACGTTGGCGTCGAGTTGCTGGACGATCAGCACGATGATCGCCATCACCAGCGCCGTCGTCGGGCCTTGCGACACGAGGGCAACGAGCACCACCACGAGCCCGCTGAAGATCGCGCCGACCGTGGGGATGAAGGCGAAGAGGAACACCACCACCGCCAGCGCGAACGCCACCGGCAGGCCGGCGATCGCCGAGGCGATGCCGATGACCGTCGAGTCGACGACGGCCGACGTGAGGGTCACCCGCGTGTAGCTGATGAGCACCTCCCAGCCGGCTCGGCCGGCCGAGTCGACGCGCTGCCGGCTCCGTTCGGGGAACAAGCGCGTGAACCACATCCACATCAACGACCGGTCCTTCATGAAGAACAGCGTCGTGAGCAGGGTCAGCACCCCGGCAGCGAGCAGGCTCGACGTGGTGGACAGCACCGACACCGTGCCGGTGATCGCCTCGGTGGGGTCGTCCTTGATCGAGGCGAAGGCCTTGTCGACGGCGTCGTTGAGGCCACCGGCGTCCATGTGGAGCGGACCGTCCTCGAGCCAGTTGGTGAACTCGTCGACACCACCGGCCGCCTGCTCGGACAACTCGTCGAAGTTCGCGGAGAACTCGCTGATCGCGAGGACCATGATGCTCGAGACGACGACGACCCCGAACAGGAACGCGACCAACCACGCGACCGTCGTCGACGCTCCCCAACGCAACAGGATCCGGCGCACCGGCTCGAGGAGCGCGCTGATGACCAGTGCGACGACGACGGGGCCGACGATGAACCCGAGGGCAGCCGCCGCGTAGACGACGGCCCCGATGCCCACCACGACGAGCAGCAGCCGCCACGCCCACTCCGAGGCCACGACGAGGCCGGCGGGGACGCGACCCTCCGGCTCGGGCCGGTTGTTCGGCGCCAGATCGGTCATGTCCTCGGCGAGCAGACCACGACCGGGATGTCGCGCTCGGTCCGCTCCTGGTACTGGTCGAACGACGAGTACATACCCACGAGCTTCGGCCACAGCGCCGCCTTCTCGTCGGCGTCGGCGACCCGTGCCGTCATCGGCAGCTTCGTACGTTTGATCTCGATGGTGACCTCGGGATCGGCGAGGAGGTTGAGGTACCACTGCGGGTGGCTCGAGAA
>CALMLJ010000662.1 GCA_937868025.1 uncultured Acidimicrobiaceae bacterium | reverse complement strand
GCAGGCAGCGTTCGCTGCATGCAGTTCGACCTGGACATTCGTCGCCTGGCAGAGGCGCAGCACTCCCTGGTGGCCCGACCGCAGCTCAGCTCCTTTGGATTGTCGTCCAACGAGGTGGACCGTCTGATCACGAGCGGTCTTTGGGAGATCGCCGGTGGTCGCGTGCTCCGACTGGTCGGGTCGCGCCGCTCGCGGGCGCAGCGACTCCTCCTGCCGATCCTCGACCAAGGTGGAAACACGGCCCTCGCCTACATGGCGTGCGCGTCGTGGTGGGGACTTCGCGGCTGCAGCGATCGACCGGTCACCCTCGCGACCACCGGAGCGTCGCGGCGAACCACGGACTTCGCGGTGGTACGGCGCGTCCGTCACCTCCCGCCTCGTTGGGTCGTGCCGCTTCGCGGGGTCCCGACACTGCGACCGGAGTACCTCGCCATCCATCTGTTCGCGGACTGTCGCTTCGAGCGGGCGGAGGTCCTCGTCGACCGGCTGTGGTCGATGCGCCTGCTGTCAGGACCATCCATCGAGCTCGCACTCAACGATCTGGGCCGGTCGGGCCGCAACGGCATCGTCGGAGCGAGGCAGTACCTCGAGCGACGTCCCCCTGGCTACATCCCGACGGCGACCGGCCTCGAGGGTCGGGTCAAGCGGCTCCTCGAGGAGCACGGCATCACGTTGCGATCGCAGATCGACAGTGGTGCCGAGATGTGGACGGGGCGGGTCGACTTCCGTCACGACACCGTGCCGTTCGTTCTCGAGGTGCAGAGCGAAGCGTTCCATTCCGCCCTGACCGACGTCGAGCACGACCAACGTCGCCACCAGCGGCTGGCTGCGGACGGGTTCACGTACCGCGAGGTATGGGACACGGCGGTCTGGGCCCAGCCGAAGGTCGTCGTCGACACGGTGCGCGACGGAATCGCCGAAGCCCTCGGGGCTTTGTAGTGCGAGGAGCGACGTCAGCGTCGCTCCTCGCAGCACAAAACCCCTAGGGGGCGGGGGTGTTCTGGTACGGCTGGAAGGTGCGGCAGGGCTGGCCCCGGAGCGAGGGACATGCCGGCAGCGTCTTCTGGTAGCCGGTCACGCCGGGCACGACGGGGAGCACGATGCTCGACGGGTGTGCCGAGTCGTGACCGATGTCGACGGTCGGCGTGGTGCTCTGGTCGACGATCCACGACCAACGCGGCTTGTCGCCGCCGGGTGTGTGGATGCTGATGCGGATCCGTGACCCCTTCCGGAGCACGTGTCCGACCGGAAGGATCTCGACGCGGGCCTCGGTCCACTCGCCGGGCACGAGCGGCGCCGAATCTGCCTCGGTACCGGTGTGGTCGGGGTCGAGATCGGTGGCCTTCGGGCCCTCCTTGCGGAGCGACGCTCGCAGGTAGCCCGACTGGAGGTAGGTCTCCTTGCCATCGGGACGCACCTCCGACAGGGTCAGGCCGAGGTCGGCGTCGGAGCCGCTCGACCGGATCCACAGGTCGGCGCTGCCGCCACCCAGCAGCACCGTGTCGGCCGCCAGTGGCGACGAGACGAACACCGCGGCGTCGCCGGCGGCGTCCTGGTCCCACTCGAACTCGGGGGCGACGTCGAACGCCTGGCCCTCCTTCTCACCGGGGAGCGTGACCTTGTCGGCCAGCGAGAGGTCGGTCGTCCACCGCGATGCCGATGACGCCACGCTGGGCTTCGTGGCCCCGAGGCCGCCGTCGGGCTGGAGGAACCAGCGCTGTGCCTTGCGGCCGGCTGGCGGCCAGGCGGCAAACGTGGTCGATCCGGTGCTCTCGGGCGCACCGGGGTTGGTGGTCCGGGCACCCCGGTCCCAGAGGATGTTGACCTCCGGTTCGGCCTCGTACTGCGCCTTCAGCGTGGCGAAGTCACCGTCGAGCAATCGCTCCGGCGGG
Organism: uncultured Acidimicrobiaceae bacterium; assembly: GCA_937868025.1. The sequence continues at coordinate 2,374 of CALMLJ010000662.1, read as the reverse complement.
AAGGCGAGCTGGGCGCCGAACGTGTCGCCGACCAGTGCGGGCCCGAACTGCGTCAGGAAGCCGGGCAGCGGGGTCCGCTCGCCGGCGACGTAGAAGTCGAGGAACGCCTTCCATTCGACGAGCGTCTCGGGGCTCAGTCCGTCGGCGTGGGCGCCGTTGAATCCGTAGAATCGCTTCGCCGGCGAGCTGGTGAGCTTGTCCCACAGGTTCACGAAGCGGGGGCCGGTCTGCTCGTCCTGCCAGGCCCCGGTCATGAATACCGGGACGTTGATCTTGTCGGCGAACAGCGCCGGGTTGACCGGGTCGGCGATGTCGGCCTCGTAGTACTTGGCGCTCTGTGCCTTGGCGACGGCGTCGACGTTCTGGGCCCGCAGCTTCTGGTTGTCGGCGCAGGTGGTATCACCGCCGTCGACGACGGTCTGCTCCCAACCCTGTCCGTACGGCTTGGCCTCGTTCAGCACGGCCTCGGCCCACGACAGCGCGAACCCCTTGTTGTAGATGCCGCCGGGTGCGAGAACGCCACGGGCGGTGTCGTCGTAGACCGAGAGAGGGGTGATCGCCGCGAGATGAGGGGGTTGGGTCGACGCGACGAACAGCTGGCTGATGCCGGGGTAGCTGAGCCCGACCATGCCGACCTTGCCGCCGCGCACCCAGGGCTGTGCGGCGACCGTCTCGATGACGTCGTACCCGTCGAGCAGCTGGAGGGGCTCGAAGAAGTCGTACGAACCGCCCGAGCAACCGGTGCCACGGATGTTGACGGCGACGACCGCGTACCCCATCGCTGCGGCGAGGAGCGACGACGGCTGGGCCGGCTTGTGACAGATGATCGTGATGGTGTCGCAGATCGTCGCGGTGTCGATGCCGAGCTTGCTCACCGCGTCCTTGAGGTCCTGGGTCGGGTCGCTCGGGTCGTAACCGGAGTACTCCACGACCGTCGCGAACGGTCCGTCGCCGGGCGGGAGGTACACGGCGGCGGAGAGCTTCGTGCCGTCGCGGGTGGTGATGTACTGGAATCCGCCCTCGAGTTGCTGCGACGTGTAAAAGCTCTGCGGCGGCGTGGAGCCAGCGACGTCGACGACGTCCACCGGCGCCGAGGCCGCGTCGGACGCGGCGTCGACCACGGTGTAGCCAGTGGCTGCCGGGACCATCCGGAAGACGAACGAACCCGCGTCATCGGTCGTGCCGTTCGCAGTGGTGGCACCGTCGGCATCGACGAGCCGAAGCTCGGCGCCGGGCTCGGCGTCGGTGATCGAGACCTGGTTGACCGATCCGCGGGCGGCGAACGTCGCATCGCCAGCGGGTGACGGGTCGGGGGTGCCCGGTTGGTCGGCTGGGGCCGCGGTCGCGCTGGTCCGTTCCCAGTTACCGAGCTCGCGGCCGGCGAACGACCCTGGCTTGTCCGACGAGCACGCCGAGAGCGTGGAGACCGCCAGCAGGGCGATCGCGAACGACGACACCCCGGACCGACGCGACCGTACCAACCGAACCGACATCTTCTTCCCCCTCGCCCGCCCGCCCCTCGGCGGCTCGACAACGGCGAGATCCTAGGGCGAGGGCGCAGCGGCCAGGTTCGATCCTCGACGAACTGCAACAATTCGACGATGCCTGCTGCGAATGACTCCGCTCCCGGTCCCGATGACGACGGATTCGTCTACGACGAGTTCGCGTACTTCGACGAGAACTGCTCCGAGTACGGCATCGAACGGCCGGCGGGTCTCGTCGTTGCCCGTCGCGGGTTCGTGCTCAACGACGGGCGCATCCTGAGTTCGCTGCGCTGGGGTACAGCACCCTGCGAGCTCGTGCTCCTCCACGGCGGCGCGCAGAACTCCCATACGTGGGACACCGTGCTGCTCGCGCTCGATCGGCAGGCCCTGGCGATCGACCTTCCCGGCCACGGTTACAGCGACCGTCGCCCCGACGGCTGGTACGACCCGCCCCACAACGCCGACGCTGTCATCGCCGCGCTCGACGAGGCCGTGGCGGAGGGTTCTCTCGCCGCACCGGTCGTCCTCGTGGGCATGTCGCTCGGTGGCCTCACGGCGACGGCGGTCGCGGCACGTCGCCCCGACCTGATCCGGTCGTTGGTCGTCGTCGACGTCACGCCGGGGGTCAACGCCGACAAGGCGAAGGCGATCCACGATTTCATCGCCGGGCCCCAGCACTTCCCGTCGTTCACGGAGATCTTCGACCGGACCGTCGAGTTCAACCCGACCCGGACCGCGGCGTCGCTGCGACGAGGCATCCTCCACAACGCCCATCGTGTCGCCGACGGGCCCGACGCCGGCAGCTGGGAATGGAACTACGACCGTCGCTCCATGACCGAGTACGAGATGCCACCGATGGTCGATCTGTGGGAGGACGTCGGCGCGGTGCG
>CALMLJ010000661.1 GCA_937868025.1 uncultured Acidimicrobiaceae bacterium | reverse complement strand
CCGCGGCACCGACGTTGTCGTCGAGGTGGGCGACCGACGACGTGCCGGGGATCGGAAGCATCGACGCCGACCGGTGCAACAACCATGCGAGGGCGAGCTGTGCCGGCGTGGCCCCGGTCTCGTCGGCGAGTGCTGCGAGCGGGCCGCCGTCCTTCGCGAGTTCGCCGGTGGCGATGGGAAACCACGGAATGAACCCGATGCCCTCGTCGTCGCACACGTCGACGAGCGCCTCGGAGGCCCGGTCGATCAGGTTGTAGCGGTTCTGGACCGTGGCGATCGGCGTGATGGCCTGCGCCGTGCGCAGCTCGTCGACGCTGATCTCCGACAGCCCGATGTGGCGGATCTTGCCTTCCAACTGCAGGTCGACGAGCACCCCGATCTGCTCCTCGACCGGCACCTGCGGGTCGATGCGGTGGAGCTGGAACAGGTCGATGCGTTCGAGCCCGAGACGGCGAAGGCTCAGCTCCGCTTCCTGACGCAGGTACTCGGGACGGCCGACAGGCCACCACTCCCCCGGTCCGGTGCGCACGAGGCCGGCCTTGGTCGCAATCACGAGATCGTCGGCGTAGGGATGGAGCGCCTCGCGGATCAGCTCCTCGCTCACGTACGGACCGTAGGAGTCGGCGGTGTCGATGAAGTTCACACCCAGCTCGACGGCGCGCCGCAGCACGGCGAGTGCTTCGGCGTGGTCGCGGGGAGGACCCCACACGCCGGGACCGGTGATCTGCATGGCGCCGTAGCCGAGACGGACGACGGGGAGGTCGCCCCCGATGGAGAAGGTGCCGCTCGGGACGGCGGAGATGGTGGTGTCGCTCATGGGTCGGGTCAACCCGCTCGATGTGGGATCTGTTCCGGCCACGCCCGACGACCTCGGCGGTCGACGACGTCACCGCCTGCTCACCCGATCGGGGGACATGCGCTTGGCGCACCAGGCGAGCGGGTATCGGTCCGACGTCCCCCAACAAGGAGTCGAATCCCATGGGCATGATCCGCAAGACGATGTCGATCGGCACGCTCGGCCTGGTGTCGTGGCGCAGCAAGGCCGAGAAGCTGGAGATCGCCGAGTACGTGCTCGCTCAGGCGCAGTCCCGCACCGAAGCCGAGCACGCGGCCCGCCTCGGGGCCGAAGCGCGCGCCGACCTCGCCACGGCCGCACTGGCCCGGTCCGAAAAGCAGTCGCGGCGCCAGCGCCGTCGCGAGGAGAGCAAGACCCTCCTTGCCAAGAGCAGCGAAGCCGTCGAGGAGATCGGCCACGCCGTGGCGCACTCGGCCAAGGCCGCTGAGCCCAAGGTTCGTCGGGCCCGCCGTCACGCCCGACGGTCCGCCAAGCAGGCCCGTCGCACGGCAACCTCGAGAGCCCAGGATCTGGCCGGCACCGTGCGGGAACAGGCGGAAGCCGCCAAGGAGACCGTGCTCGATCAGGCCGAAGTGGTCCGGGAGAAGGCCGCGTCGCTCACCGACTGATCGGCTGACCGACTGAGCCGAGCGGAGCGGCCGACGAACGCGGCCGCTCCGCTCACTCGCTCAGGTCGTTCAGGACGTCTTGACCGGCCAAGTGCCGAGAACCGAGCTCTCCTGGTTGCCGGTACCGAAGTTGCCGGTGACCTCGACGACGTCACCGCAGTGGAACCCGTCACCATCGTCGTCATCGGAGCCGACCTCGGGGTAGAGGCGGGTCCACGTGCCGTTCTCGACGTGGACGATCATCGAGCAGCTCCCGGGCGTGTTGGCGCCGGGGTCACCCGACGAGTGCAGACCGCCGCCGTCCCAGTCGTGCACCTCGAGGCCCTTCTCCATGATGCACTCGCGGGTGATCTCGCCGTCCTCGGAGCACTGCTTGGCCAGGGTGGCGAAGAGGAGCGTCGACGAGAACGCCTGGATGGCGAGCACGGCGTGCTCCCAGCCGTCGACGTTGGCATCCATGATCTCCATGAACTGCTTCGTGGCGGGCCACTCGTCGGCTTCCTCGAAGGGATGCATGTTCGACCGGACCGTGACGCCCTCGACCGCGGCCGGACCCGACGCCGCGAGCAGCCGCGAGTCGTACTGGTTGGCGTCGGCCGTGATCACGCCGTCCCATCCCTGGTCCCGGAGCGCCTGGGAGAACTTCGACAACCCGGACGGCTCGCCGATGAAGCTCACCAGCTCGAGACCCTTGTCGATCACCTGCTGGGCGGTGACCGCAAAGTCCTGGTTGATCGGGTCGTAGCTGATCTCGACCGGATCGCCGTAGCCCTCGACCGACTTCACGGTCGCCACGGTCTGGTCCTTGTTCTGCACGATCGACGGGAGGTCGCCGAACGCCACGCCGTACTTGGCCACCTTGTCGGGGTACACCGACTTCAGGCCCTCGAAGTGGCTGACACCCTTGAGGTGTGGCGGGTTGGGGATCGCCTGGATCTGGTCGGACGCCTCGGCGAACTCCGTCGACACGGCGAAGCCGGGCACTGCGACCATGCCGCATTTGTGGAAATCGGAGCCGTCCTTGCCGGTGAAGATGAGGTTGTCCTGGGCGTAGCCACCCCCGACCATCGCGAACACGCCGGTGCACGCCTTGGCCATGGCCGCCTCGATCTCGAACAGCTTGCCGTCCATGTCGACCACTTCGACGGGCAGGCCCGCCACACCGCCCTGTTCGTTGCACCACTTCGCGAAGCCCGTGGCACCGTCGAACAGCTCTTTCAGCAGGCCGTTGCGGATCGACGTGCGGTCGTTGGCGACGCCGATGTAGAGCTTGTCGGCACCGGCGCCGGCCTGGTCGGCCTTGACCTTCGCGTCACCGGGACCACACGGGCTCTCGATCGACCCGAACTTGCCGGCACCGTCTTCGGCCGCCGACGAGCCGGACCCGCCGGCCGTGGTCGCGGTGGTGCCATCGGGCGCCGATGACGTGTCCGCCTTGTCCGAGCCCTTTGCTCCGCCACAGCCGCTCGCGAGCAGTGCCCCCAATACGACGAACACCGTCAACTGACGTCTCATCTCTTCCCCCCCGGGTCGATGGATCGAACAGCGACCCTATACCCACCGACCTCCGGACAGTCGGTCAAACCGATCGGCAATCGGTCCCGCTGTTCGGGACGACCGCTAGCTTCGGCGGATCGCAACGACACGATCGTCCATCCACCGGGCCCGCCGCCGTCCGGTCACCTCGGTGCTCGTACTGTGCGCCGCCGGGGCGCTCCTGATCTCGGCATGCACCGACGACTCGACCGCCGACGACGCGTCGGCCGATCGATCCTCGACCTCGGCGGCGACCACGAGCACGACCGCTGCCGAGCGCGTCCGCCCCGACGGTCCGGCCGCGACGTTCGCGCCGCTGACCGGCGGCAAGGGCCGGTTCCTCCTGACGGCGAGCACCGGTCCCGATCTCGCCGCCGCCGGCTACACCGAGACCGAGTTCGCGGCGTCGGGTACGGCCACGGCGTACTCCCAGGACGGCGAGCTGCCAGCCGACGGCATGCTGACGCTGCGCCCCACGACCAGCGCGCCGTATTCGACCCGAGTCGTCGTTCGTCGCCCGGCCACCGACGCCGCCTTCAACGGCACCATGGTCGTCGAGTGGCTGAACGTGTCGAGCGGTGCGGACGCTTCTCCCGACTACGCCTATCTCTCCGACGAGCTCGTGCGGAACGGGTACGCGTGGGCGGGGGTGTCGGCGCAGCGCATCGGCATCGAGGGCGGCGACGTCGCGGTGCCCGTCTCGCTCGGCATCGACACCGGAGCCGGCAAGGGAATCCGGACGATCGATCCGGAGCGGTACGGCGCGCTCCGCCACCCCGGCGACGCGTACTCCTACGACATCTTCACCCAGGTCGGCCGTACCCTCCGCGGCGACAGCGCTCCGGGGCCGGCGACCGACGGCCTCGAGGTCGATCGGGTGCTCGCTGTCGGCGAATCGCAGTCGGGGTTCGCGCTGACGACCTACGCGAACGGCGTGCAGCCCCTGACCGACGCGTTCGACGGGTTCCTGATCCACAGCCGTGGCGGGGCGGGTGCGCCGCTCGGCGCGCCCGACAGCGGCATCGACATCACCTCGACCGTCCTCGGCCCGCCCACCCTGCTGCGCACCGACCTCGACGTGCCGACGATCGTCGTGCAGACCGAGACCGATGTGCTCGGCATCCTGAACTACTACCCCTCCCGCCAGCCCGACACCGATCGGCTGCGGGTGTGGGAGGTCGCCGGGACCGCCCACGCGGACCGGTTCCAGATCGGCCCGGTCGAATCGGCGCTCGGGTGTGCCGGGCCGATCAACAACGGCCAGCAGGCGTTCGTGCTGCGTGCTGCGTTGCGGGATCTCGACGAGTGGGCGGCCGGCGGTGACGCCCCACCGACCGCCGAACCGTTGGCGATCGAGGAGTCCTCCGGCTCGCCGGAGTTCGTGCTCGACGATGTCGGCAACGTCACGGGCGGGGTCCGCACCCCCGCGGTCGAAGCGCCCACCGCGGTGCTCTCGGGCCTGCCGGCCGAAGGTGCGTCGATCATCTGCATCCTCATGGGTTCGACCTCGCCGTTGCCGGCGGAGCAGCTCGCGACGCGATACCCCGAGCCCGACGACTACGCCACTGCCTGGGCGGCGGCGACGGATGCGACCATCGACGCCGGGTTCTTCCTGCCCGAGGACCGCGCTGCGATCATCGCCGACGCCCGGCCCACCGGACTCGCCGCCGGCTGATCGGTCGGACCATCAGACCATCAGACCATGTCGGTCGGGCGGAGACCGAACCCGAGCGCGTGCCGACCGGCAAGCTCGGCCGTGCGGTCCCAGTCGAACATCACGTGGCCCTTCAACGTCTCGACGTCGCGCTGCAGGCGCTGGAGGGGATGTGAGGAGAAGTACACGCTGGCCCCGGCACCGTCGCACACATCGCTGACGATGCGGCGAGCGCTGCGGACCGTCGCGGCGGCAGCGAGGCGCGCCGACACCCGGAGCGCCTCGGTGACGGCGCCCGTTGTGCCACCGTCCTCGACGGCCGCGATCGAGGCCTCCCAGTGGTGCCGTGCCGCCGCGAGGTCGCTCGTCGCCGTGGCGAGCCGGACCTGTGCTGCGGGCTGCTCGGCGGCCTGGTCGCCCAGCGTGTAGGCGAGCACGCGCGTCGCCAATCGCTCGCGGTACATGTCGACGGCGGCCTCGGCCGCGCCCAGCGCCACGGCCGACGCGCTCAGCCCCAGCACGGCGGGGACGGGAAGGCCGGCCATGCCGTCGCCGTCGATCGCGTCGGTGCTGTCGAGCAGCGACCGCGCCCGGAGCAACCGGTGGTCGGGCACGAACCGGTCGCGCACGACCACGGTGTTGCTGCCCGTGGCCCGCATCCCCGACGTGAACCACACGTCGTCCACCTCGACCTCGTCGCGGGGCAGCGCCGCGAACCACAGCTCGAACTCGGGCTCGGTCTGGACCGCGTTCACCATGACCCAGT
>CALMLJ010000660.1 GCA_937868025.1 uncultured Acidimicrobiaceae bacterium | reverse complement strand
CAGAGCAGGGGACTCATAATCCCTTGGTCGCGGGTTCGAGCCCCGCCGGCCCCACTCGACTCGGCCGGGCGCGGTTCGCGTCGTTGGGTGCGTGGCCTGTGAACCCGGCCGGCCGACGGGCCGACGGGCCGAGCGGGGCGGTGTGGTGTTCGACGCGCCCAGGATTGGAAAAGGAATGAGAATCACTCCTAGTCTGACGAACGCCGAAACGTCCGGCACAGGAGAAGGAGAGTGCAGATGCGCAGAACCCACCGTCGGATCGCCACCGCGATCGTTGCCCCGTTGTTGATGACCCTCGGCTCGGTCGGTTGTGTGCCCGAGCCCAACCCCGGACCGACGACCACCACAACGACCACCGTTCCGGCCGGGCCCGTCGTGCTGTCCGAAGGGCATGCGGACGCCTTCGCACTGGAGTTGGATGGCGACGACCTCGAGCTGCAGGTGCATGCGGAGGGTGCCACCGAGGAGGATCCCGAGGTCGCGTACGACCCAGCGGACGTTGTGCTGCAGGCCGTGCCCGAAGCGGAGACGACCGTTCCCTCGGACCCGGCGTTCGCGTTCCTCGGTGCCGCGGGCGCACCGACCTGGATCCTTCCGGACACCGAGACCGAGGGGCTGCTGGCTCCCGGTTGGGCAGCGGAGGACATCGACGCCGGCCTCGTGACCGGTGACAGCCTCGACCTCCGCATCCAATCGATCTCGGGCCCGGGGACGGTCCACGTCTACGACGTCGACGAGTTCGGGGTGCCCGATGTCATCGTCGATTCCGGCGCGAGCTTCCCCCAGACGATCACCGTGGCGACCCCCTCGCACACCCATGCGTTCTGGGCGTTCTCCGCCGAGGGGACCTACACGATCACGGCCGACGCGGTCGGCTCACTGCTCGACGGCACGCCGTTGTCGACGGGCGTGAAGACCTTCACGTTCGTCGTCGGCCCCTACTCGGCCTGATCCCGGGTCATCGATGTCGGTCGCCTCGAAGGCGAACGGTCGCGAGAGGGCTGCCGCCATCGTCCTGACGGCGGCAGCCCTCGTGATCGCGGTCGTGGCCGGGTGCGCTGCGCCGATCGCGCTCGACGACGACGATCCGCGGGTGCAGGTCGTCGCAACGACCGGCATCCTGGCCGACCTCGCTCGTCACGTCGGTGGTGGCCGGGTACGCGTCACCTCCGTCGTGCCCGACCGAGGCGACCCCCATACCTACGAGCCGTCGCTTCGAGACGTGCGCAACATCGCGTACGCCGATGTCGCCTTCAGCAACTACGTGCTCCTCGAACAGCACGCGGTGATCAAGGCGTTGGACGCCAACCTGCGCACCGGGGTTCCGAACGTGTCCTTGGCCGAAGGGGCGGTGAAGTATGCGGCCGAGATCATCCCGCTGGTCGAGGACGTGTCCCTCGACACGATCTGGCTGGGCATGCGCGTGCGCGGTGCCGGCGCCGATCGAGGTGCCAACCGGTCGTCGGAAGTGCGCTTGAGCGCGACCGATGTCGACGGCCCCGGTGACCTCGTTGCCTACCTCACCGAGTCGTTCGGCAACCCCTCGTTCTACGTCGACTCCTCCGACGGGTTCGACCCGTCGAACGGGTACCGCGATGACACGGCGACCCTTCCGCCCGACGCTCACACGCACATGAGTTGGGCGTTCACCGAGCCCGGCATCTACCGGCTGAAGATGTCCGCCGAGCTCGCGTTGGACCCGGCGTCGAAGCCGATCTCGATGGGTGGGGCCACGTTCACGTTCGCCGTCGGCGTGAACCCGCGTGACGTCCCCGATATGGACGTGGAGACGGTCCTCGACGGTGGTCACGCCGACGTTGCCGTCGACCTCGACCGGTCCGAGCTGTATCTCTACGCCGACCCCGAAGGTGGTGGCGACGCGAACCAGACCGAGTTCGACCCGGCGACGACCGTCATCGAGGTGCCGAACAAGGCGCTCCACGAGATCCCTGCCGATCGGGGGTTCAGATTCCTCGGGCGTGCCGGCGCCCCGATCTACCAACTCCCTCAGGCAGTGCTCGGCAAGCACGTGCACGGCGAGATCGACCCCCACCTGTGGCAGAACGTCCGCAACGCAATCGCGTACGTCGGGTTGATCCGGGACACCCTGATCGGGATCGACCCGGCGGGCGCCGCTGACTACCGGTCCAACACTGCCGGGTACGTGGCTGAGCTCGAGACGCTCGACGCCGAGGTGCGCTCGACGATCGAGGACGTACCCGAGCGGGACCGGCACCTCGTGACCACCCACGACGCATTCGCCTACCTCGCGGAGGCGTACGGCCTCGAGGTGTCGGGTTTCGTGACCCCCAACCCCTCGGCCGAGCCGTCGCTCGCCGACCGTCGCAAGCTCACCGAGACCATCCGAAATCTGCGGATCCAGGCCGTGTTCCTCGAGCCGAACCTTGTGAGTCGGTCGTCGACCCTCAACGAGGTCGCCACCGAGAACGGCGTTGCGGTGTGCCCGATCTACGGCGACACGTTCGACGACGAGGTCCGCGACTACGTCTCGATGATGCGCTTCAACGCCCGCTCGATCCGTCGCTGCCTGACCACCCCACCAGAAGGACCCTGATGTCACCTCGATGCCCGAGCCGCCGGCTCGGCCCAGTCCGCACCGCAGGGGTCGTGCTCGCGGCGCTCCTGGCGTTCGCCGCGGCGGCCCCGCCGGTCGGCGCCCGGGACGGCGATCCGAATCTCGACCAGACCATCTCCGCGGAGCAGCCCATTGCGACCGACGACGCCGTCGTGGGCGCCGGGCACGTCGACATCGGTCCGCGGTTCGTCGACGGGCGCTGGACGTTGATGGTCCACGACGACAGCGTCGCGACACCGACGTGGCGGCGTCTCGACCGGACGGTGCTGCGGTTGACCGATGCCGCGATCGTGGCGGTGCCCGACGACCCGGCCTACGCCTTCGTCGGCGCAGCACCGGGCGAACCGGTTCACGTCGTGTCGCAGACGCAGAACCCCGATGTGGTGTGGGTCGGTTGGAACACCCAGGATCCGGAGGTCATGCAGCGCGTCGATCGGGGCGCGACCATGACCCTGCTCGGCGTCGACGGCCCGGGCAAGGTCACGATGTACCTCCAGTCGGGCAACTTCGGAGCCCCGCAGGTGCTGTGGGATTCGACGGTGGCGAAACGCCAACCCGTCTGGATCGACGTGAACACCCACACCCACGCGAACTGGGTGTTCACCGAGCCCGGGGTGTACCTGTTCCACGTCGAGATCGCCGCCGATCTGATCGGAGGTGAGCAGGTCGCCGACGTGGCCGACCTCAGGTTCGCCGTGGGTGATGCGGCCCGCCCCGACGACGCTCTCGGTGCGTCGTACGACGGCCCGGTGGCGGACGCCGAGCCGACCACGAGCACGGCGAGCGATCGACGTTCCGTCGACGCCGAGACGGGCATCGAACCGCTGGCCGTCGTCGCGGTCGTGACGGCGCTCGTGCTGCTGATTGCCGCCGTGGTGTTCGTGGTCGTGCGCGGCCGGACGATCAAGCGGCGTGTCGACGACGAGCGGGCCGTGGTCGGCATCGGCGGGTACGACCACCGACAGCCGGACTCTCAGCGATGACGGTGCTCGAGGTGTCCGGCCTCGACGTCGACCTCGGGGGTCGGCGGGTGCTTCGCGACGTCGGGTTCCGTCTCGACCGGGGGGAGTTCGTCGCGCTGGTCGGCCCCAACGGCGCCGGCAAGACGACCCTCGTGCGGTCGGTCCTCTCGCTCATCCGGATCCGGTCCGGCCAGATCCTGATCGACGGTCGGCCCGCCCAGCGGCGCGGCGCACGAATCGGGTACGTACCCCAACGCCACGAGTTCGCGTGGGACTTCCCGATCTCGGTCGAGAACGCCGTGATGACCGGTCGAAACGGCGTGCTCCCGCTCTGGCGACGCCCCGGCCTGGACGACTGGCGGATTGTCCGCGACTGCGTCGACCGGGTCGAGCTGGGCGATCTTCGCACCCGACCCGTCGGCGAGCTCTCCGGCGGGCAGCGTCAACGCGTGCTGGTCGCTCGCGCGCTCGCGTCCCAGCCGAGCACCCTGTTGCTCGACGAGCCGTTCACCGGCCTCGACCTGCCCACCCAGGAGATGCTGGCCGCTCTGTTCGCCGAGCTGGCGTCGGAGGGGAGCGCAGTCCTCATGACCACACACGACCTCCTGGGGGCGATGCAGGGGTGCTCTCGGCTCTTGCTGCTGGACGGAACGATCGTCGCCGACGGTGCCCCGCGGCAGTTGCTGGACCCCGAGCTCTGGATGCGCACGTTCGGCGTCGGGCCGACCAGCCCGCTGCTCCGCATCCTCGAGGCGGTGTGACGTGTCGATCTCGGACTTCATCGGTGACCTGTTCAACCCCGATCTGTCGTTCCTCCCGAAGGCGCTCGCGATCGCGGTCATGTCCTCGATCGTGTGCGGGGTCATCGGCTGCCACGTCGTGTTGCGCGGCATGGCATTCATCGGCGACGCCGTCGCTCACGCCGTGTTCCCGGGGCTCGCCGTCGCGTTCGTGTTGCAGGGGAGTCTCGTCGTCGGCGGAGCCGTCGCCGGAGTCGCCACGGCGCTCCTGGTCGCGGTGTTCTCGCAGAACCGTCGCGTGAAGGAGGACTCGATCATCGGCGTGTTCTTCGTCGCGGCGTTCGCGCTCGGGATCGTCGTCATCTCTCGGGCCCCGGGCTATGCCGGGTCGTTGCAGCAGTTCCTCTTCGGGTCGATCACCGGCATCCCCGACCGCGACCTCTACACGGTGGCGATCACCGGTGTCGCGTTGATGGGGGTGACGTTCCTGTTCCACGGTCGCTTCGTCGCGGTCTCGCTCGACCGCGAGATGGCGCGATCACTCGGCCTCCGGGTCTTCTGGCTCGACATCGTGCTGTACGTCTGCGTGACGCTCGCCGTGGTCATCTCGCTGCAGACGATCGGCAACATCTTGGTGCTGGCGCTCCTGATCACGCCGGCCGCGGCGGCGCGGATGTTGACGGATCGCCTGGGCCTGATGATGGCGCTGGCGCCGGCGATCGGTGCGTCGTCGGCGGTCGTTGGCCTCTACCTGTCGTGGAGCTACGACCTCCCCGTCGGAGGAACCATTGTGCTCGTCCTCACCGGCGCGTTCCTCGCCGCGTGGTGCTTCGGCCCACGGCACGGTCTCGTCGCGACACTGAGGTTGCGTGCGAATGAGAACCATTCCTAGGATGCCGCCGGTGCGAGTCCGCACCGGAATGGAGAGAACATGACCATGCGATCCACCTGGAAGAAGCTGGTGCCGGCGCTGTTGGGCCTGACGGCCCTCGCCGCCTGTGTGCCCGAGACCCCCGTCACCCCCGGCCCGACGACGACCACCGCGCCGACGACCACGACGACGACCACCCCGCCACCGCCGAAGTTCGTGCTGTACAAGGGCCACGCCGACGCCTTCGAGGTGACCGTCGACGGGAACGCCCTCGAGGTGCAGATCAAGGACGACTCCGGTCTCGGCGCGCCCGGCACCGTGTTCCGTGATCCGGCCGAGACGATCCTCCAGGCGTTGCCGACATCGAGCGTTCCCGGCGGCGCCCCCGGCGTCGCTCCCTTCACCTTCCTCGGGGCCGCCGGCTCGCCGCTCTGGCTGCTCCCGCAGGTGCAGGACGCGAACCTGCTCTGGCCCGGCCTGTCCACCGAACGAATCTCGAGCGGTGTGCTGCAGGGCAACAAGGTGACGTGGACGGTTGATTCGGTGACTGGCCCCGGGGCCTTCCACCTGTTCCAGAACGACTCGTTCGGGAGCCCCGTCGTGTGGTTCACGAGCAACAACGCCTGGCCGCAGTCGAAGCAGGTCAACACCGGGCAGCACGCCCACTTCAACTGGGCCTTCGGTGCATCGGGGACCTACACCCTCACGTTTCGGGCGACCGCGACCTTGGCGAACGGTACGCCCGTCACCTCGGGCCCCGTTCCCTACACGTTCGTCGTCGGCAGCCTGCCGGCCTGATGATCCACCCAACCGGAGCGAGCCGACACGTATGAAACCGATCACACACGCTCGCCGCTCCGGCATCCGCCGGGCTGCGATCGCGGCGTTCGCCGCGATCGCAGCCGGGTGCAGTGCCATCCCGACGTCGATGCCGCCATCGACGACCGAGCTGTCGATCCCGTCGACCTCCACGTCGTCGGTGTCCTCGACGACCTCGTCCACGAGCACCACGACGACGACCACGACGCCCGAGGCCACGACGACGACCTCGTCCACCGCCACGACGCCCGAGACCACGACGTCGCCCGAGACCACGACCACCAGCCCGGCCGCGCTCCAAGCCCCCGTCGCCGACCCGGTGCCCGAGATCCTCGACCCGCCGGTGCTCGCGAACGCGGTGTCCGCGGATGCCGAACGCGTCGAGCTGGCCGACGGCCACACCGATCTCATCGAGGTCACCCTCGACGGGGGCCGGCTGAAGATCCAGGTGAAGGACGACACGACGTCGGGTGGTCCCGTCTACCGCGATCCGTCCAGTGTCGCGGTCCGGGTAGGCGACTCGTCCAAGACCTCGGTGCCAGCGGGCGCGTCGTTCGCCTTCCTCGGGGCGCCGGGCGCGCCGATCTACCTCCTCCCGCAGGTGCAAGCGGCCGGACTGCTCTGGCCGGGATGGTCGACCGAACGACTCGGGTCCGGTCAGGTCGCCGGCGACAAGGTGACGGTGGCCATGACCTCACTGTCGGGGCCCGGGAAGCTGGTGATGTTCACGACCAGTCAGTTCGGTGTGCCCAACGTGATCTTCCACAGTGGGGTCGCAGGGCCCAACAAGATGGACGTCGCCACCCGCGTCCACGCCCACGCCAGCTGGGCCTTCGACCGGCCCGGTGAGTACCGCATGGGTATCACCGTTTCCGCGAACCTCCCCAACGGCACGCCGACATCGACCTCCGCGACCTACGTGATCCTGGTGGGCGACTCGACGACCGCATCGGCGGGTTCGTCGACCACGTCGGGCCCGTCGACGACGACTCCCGAGCCGACGTCGGTGCCCGCCGCGAGGGCGACCCCCACCACCGTCGCGCCGTCCTCGTCCTCGTCCTCGTCCGGCCGAGCCGGAGGCCCCACCGGTTCGGCCGCGAGCGGTTCCTCGGGCGCGTCGGTGCTCGGCGCATCCCAGCAGTCGGGCGCCGCCCCGACCCTCGCCCGAACCGGCTCGGAGATCGGCCCTCCCCTGACCGCCGCCGGGGTCGCCGTGATCGCCGGCGTGATCCTCCTGGTCGTCGCTCGACGGCGCCGCCGGGACTGATCCGATTCACCACCATCCCGTAGCCAAAGGACCCCCGTGCCATGACCGCACCACACCCCACCATCCGTCGCGCTCCCAGCCTGCGGGCCGCCATGCTCTCGGCCGCCCTCGGCCTCGGTCTCGTCACCTCATGTGTGCCCGACGCGGTCCCGCCGGTCCCCACGACCACGACGACGTCCACCACCACCACGACCGTTCCTCCGGTGTCGACGCGGCCCTACGTGCTCGATGAGGGCCACATCGACCTGTTCGAGTTGACGTTCGACCAGTCGACGTCGTCGTTGCAGCTGAACGTCAAGGACGACACCAGCCGCTACCGGGCGAACACCCAGTTCCGATCCCCCGAGGACGTGACGATCGACGTGAATCCGGAGCTGACGGCGTTCGAGCTCACCGATGACCTTCCGGCGGAGTACCGATTCCTCGGAGCTCCGGGCACCACGATCTACCTGCTCGACGAGGTGCAGTCGCCTGGGATCCCGTGGCCGGGGTGGAGCACGGAGCGCCTCGGCGACACCCTCCCTGACGGCGTGGAGATCCCCTACGAGGTCGGCGCAGTCCGTTTCGCGGTCGACGTCGACGGGCCGGGTGAGGTGTTCACGTGGGTCTCCGGTTCGGAAGGTACCCCCACCAATCGGTTCATCGACACCGCCGACGACGTGCCCGACGTGATCCCGAGCGCCCCGCACATTCACTCGCACACGGCGTGGGCGTTCACCGCTCCCGGCGACTACCACCTCACCGTCACTCCCTCGGCGACGACGTCGGCCGGAGTGGTGCTGACCGGTCCGCCGGCCGACTATCACGTGCACGTGGGGGCGCCGTTGGTCGATGACGGTGTCGCCCCGGACCTGACCACCGTCAGCTCCGCCACGGGCCCGAGCCCCCTCGGTTCGACCGTCCACCTGACCGCGATTGCCGACCCCGCTCCGAGTTCGCCGCAGTACCGCTGGTACCGCTGGTCGGGCGAGGGCTACGTCGAGCTGGTCGGCGAGACCGGCCCGGAGGTCGACGTCATCGTGGGGAACGCCTACGACAACTACGCGGCGGTCGTCGTCGCTCCGAGTGGGCGCGAGGTGGCACTCGCCGGAATCGGAGTGGTGGGCGCCTGACCTCTCCGCTCGGTCCTTCAGCGAATCTCGTAGGGCATCTCCGGTTCGTCGGTCGGCGTGACCTCGGCGGCGGTGACCGCCGGCGCCGTGGTCTCGCCTTCCCGCCACGGGACCGTGCCACGCCGGAACGTCCCGACCACGCTCACCCAGGTACCGGGCTCGAGTCGCGCCGAGGTCGTCACGATGGCCGTGGCCGGGACCGCATCAGCGGCGCAGCAGAACATACGGAACCTGGTCACGGCGATGTCGTCGCCGGCTCCCCGGAGGTCGATCTGGCCGATGAACCGGATCGGGTGCTCGTACATGAGCGGCTCCGGATCGTAGAGGTCGGAGATGAACACCTCGATGCTGCCATCGCTGCCGACCTTCAAGTGTCGGCCCAGGTCGACGCCGGTCTCCCCGACGCCGCTTCCGACAGTTCGCCGAGCCGAGGAGAGCCGAGCGGCGGCCGTCCCCGAGAGTGGGCCCGGGTCGAAGGCGAGCACCACTACCACGGGCACGAGGAGGAGCCAGCCCATCCTGCTCGACGGCGGATGCTGCTCTGCCCGGTAGCGACGCGTCCGGATCGACTGGAGGTCGAGGAGCCCGATGGCGACCAGTACCGCGCTGGCGAGCGAGGACGGCCACCGAAGGCTCGTCTGGACGAAGTCGTATGCGGCACCCGTTGCGAATGCCGCCGAGAGCGCCGTCCCGGAGACGATGAGAACAGCTCCCCGAGCCGGACGGTTCACAGCCACGCCCCGGCGATCATCGAACAGGCTACCGTCACGGCGACCGTGAGGGGGGCGAGGATCCGCACCACCGCCAGCCCGAGCGTGGCCCGTTGGATCGCGATCAGCTTGAGGTCGATCGCTGGTCCGACGACCAGGAAGGTGAGCCGGGCGGCGAGCGGGACCTGTGGCATCGCGGCAGCCGCGAACGCGTCGGCCTCCGAGCAGATCGAGAGCAGGATCGCCAGGGCCGCCATGGTGAGTGGCCCCGTCAGCGAACCGCCGGCGAGCCCCGGTGGGGGCCAGTCCGGCAGGAGAACCCGTGACGTCGCGGCGATGGCCGCGCCGACGATCAACCAACCACCGGCGTGGACGAGGTCGTGGCCGGCGAGGTCGGCAGCGTTGCGCCAGCCCGATCCGTGGTCGTGGTGATCGGTGCCGGTCGTCGGCCACTCCCAACCGTGTCGGAGATCCCAGACGATGCCGATCGCGATGGACGCGGCAAGCGACGCGGCGAACCGGGCGATGACGAAGCCGGGTCGACCCGGGAAGGCCGTCGCGGTGGCGACGATGACGATGGGGTTGATCGCCGGCGAGCTGACCATGAACGCGAGCGCCGCTCCGGGTCGCAGCCCGGAGCGCACCAGTCGATTGGCGAGTGGTACCGATCCGCACTCGCACCCGGGGAGCAGCGCTCCGGCGGCGGCAGCGATCGGAACGACGAGCACCGATCGCTGTGTGATCCGCGCACGGAACCGCTCGTGCCGCGCCGCCGTGGCGACAACGGTCGACAGCACGACCCCGGCCACGAGGAACGGGGCGGCCTGCAGTGCCGTCGAGACGAACAGTGTCATCCACGCACGGAAGGTGTCGACGATCTCGATCGACAATCCGTCTTCCCAGATGCCGCTGAGCAGGGTGGTCGTGGCTGGTGGCACCGACGAAATGTACAAGAATGGGAACAGTTCTCGGAGGGATTGGTTGGCGATGCAGGTGTTGCGTGGTGGCACGGTGGTCGATCACTCCGGTGCGCGTCGCGTTGACGTCGCGTTCGACGAGAGCGGCGTGATCGTGGATGTCGGAGCGGACCTCGCCGTCAGCGGCGACGACATCGATGTCGACGGTTGCTGGGTGACGCCCGGACTCGTTGATCTCCAGGTGCACTTCAGGACGCCGGGTCCGGGGCGCGCTGAGACCCTGGAATCGGGAGCGTTGGGCGCGGCGCTCGGTGGGATCACCGCGTGCGTGATGATGCCGAACACCGATCCTCCGATCGACAGCGTCGAGATGGTCGATGAAGTGCGTCGTCGTGCCGCCGGGTTGCCCTGTGACCTGGTCGCCTCCGCCACGATCACACGGGGACGGGCCGGAGAGCACCTCACCGATCTGGCCGCCCTTGCGGCGTGCGGCGTCCGGATCTTCACCGATGACGGGGACGCTGTCGCCGATCCCCGCCTCATGCGAGGTGCCCTCGAGTTCTCGAGCCGGTTCAGTGGAGTGGTCATCGCCCAGCACGCCGAGGACGCTCGGCTGGTGGCCGGAGGGTCCATGCACGAGGGCCCTGCCTCGCGGCGGCTCGGTCGGCGCGGACGTCCTCGGGAGGCCGAGGACGTCATCGTCGCCCGTGATCTCGAACTCGCACGAGCGACCGACGGTCGACTCCACGTGCTGCACCTCTCTTCAGGGCGCTCGGCGGACCTGATCCGTTCGGCGCGTGCGTCCGGTGTCCGCGTCACTGCCGAGGTGACCCCTCAACACCTGGTGCTGACCGACGACGATGTCGAGTCCCTCGGCACCTCGGGCAAGATGAACCCGCCGATCCGAGAAGCCTCCGACCGCGCCGCGCTGGTCGAGGCGATTCGCGACGGGACAATCGACGCCATCGCCACCGACCATGCGCCGCACGACTGCGACGCCAAGAGCGCTCCGTTCGAATCGGCACCTCCGGGCATGTTGGGCGTCGAGACATCCGCGGCAGTGGTGTTCACCGAGCTGGTCGGCAATGGAGTCCTGAGCGTCGAACGCGCGGTTCAGCTCGTGTCGATCGTCCCGGCGCGAATCGCCGGGCTCGCCGACCACGGCGGTCCGATTGCCGTCGGGCGCCCCGCCAACCTTGCTGTCATCGACCCCGCCGCGCGCTGGACCGTCGATGCCGACCGGCTCGCGAGCCTGTCGCAGAACTCGCCATGGAACGGGCGGGCGATGACAGCGCAGGTCCGGCACACGGTCCTGCGAGGTGCGTTCACCGTACGGGACGGCGTGCCGGTCTGGTCGCCGAGACCCGTCACACGCTGAACGAGTACACGTGGCCCGAGTCGGTACCGATCGTGATCGCTGCGCCCGGAGCCCACCAGTCGAGTGCACTCACACTGCCGGCGCACCGGAGTTGCGTGACCAGTTCCCAGTCGCCGGCGCGTTCCCAGATGCTCACGGTCCCGCCGGCGTCTCCCGTGGCGATCAGGTCGTCGGAGGGCGCGACCGCCATGGCCGTGATGTCCTGTTCGTGTCCGTCGAGGACGATCGGTTCGGTGTCGACATCGTCGAGTCCGACCTCCCAGATCGTGAGCTCGACGCCGCCGACGACGCAGAGATGGGTGCCGGTTGCCGTCCAGCCGACGAGGTCGGTCCTGCCGGGGAAGCCGTGGAGAACACACTCGTGGTCCGTTTCGAGGAACAGCACCCGGCAGTCGCCGTGAACGTCCCCGCATGCGGCGGCCCGGCCGTCGGGAGCTGGACGCACCACCGACACCGCGCCGGGAGAATGGGACACCGACACGGGGCGATCCCGGGCCGTGTCGGCGGGGTCGTAGCACTCGAGGCCGCCGACGGTACCGGCGATGATCCTCGCGCCGCGGTGGTTCGACCAGCAGACGGCCGTGATCGGACCGGGCCGGAACGGGTAGTCGCGAACGAGGTGCCCGTGAGCGTCGTACACGGCGAGTCGCTCGCCGACTCCGACGGCGAGGAGGTCGTCCTTCCAGCAGAGGTCGTGGATCCATCCGCCGAGATCGAGCCGCCACGGTACTTCGCCGCCGGCCACGACCAGTTGGCCGCATGCGCTTCCGGCTGCGACGAGCGCAGGGTGATCCGACCACGCTGCCGCGGTGATCCCCAGTTGCGACGGCGGCAGGAAGACGAGGTGGCCGTCGGTGAGCGTGGCGTGCTGGAGGCCTCGCGTGCCGATGTACAGATGGTTCGCGTCAGCCGACCAACGAAGGACGGAGATGGCCTCCTCGAGTTCGAGTATCGGCGTCAGCCGCGACCCGGTGTTCACTCGACGGTGCAGTCTCGGAATCCGTGCCGGAGCTCGTCGTGGTCGACCCCCCGGCCCACGAGGCTGATCGCCGACCATCGCCGTTGGTTCGGCCAGGGGTTGCCGTCCGCGATGTCGGTCACCGTGCGGGCGCCATGCGCGATCCACTGGCGGTCCTCGTCGCGGATGGCGAGCACCGCCTCGAATCGCAACAAGTCAGGGCCCAGGTCGTGCTGGACCGACGACAACCAGTCGTGCAGGCGATCGACGTCGAGCACTCCGGGCTCGGACAACCGGACGGTCTGCCAGCTGTCGGGCGAACCGATGACGGCCGGGTGGACGAACCGTGGGTCGGACAATCGACGGATCGTCTGCTGAGGCACGAAGGCGCCGAGGTGGAGGAGTTCGTCGAGCTTGGTGGTCGACAGGAGGTCGATGTCGTGGACGACCCGATCCGCGATGGCGATGCGTCGCCGGTCTTCGGCGGTCGGGGCCGGCCCGCCGCAGCCCGCGCCGTCGACCACGGCCAGGATGCCGTCGAGGTGGTACGTGCGCCGGAGGTCGTGGTCGGCGAGGAGCGTCGTGACGATGACGGCCACATCGCAGTACCCCGTGGTCGTGAGGATCAGGTGATCCGGTCGCTGTGTCCTGTGACCGAGGTGGCGGAGGATCGTGACGAGATCGACCCGGACGGCGCAGCAGGCGCAGTCGTCCTCGGTGTACGCGGCGTGTTCCTCCGCCTCGATCACGACCCACGCGCGGTTGAGCGCGGGAGCCGGGGCGGCGGAGACGACCGCGACGCGTCGGGGCGGTGTGAACCGCTCGAGGAGGCGGGCGGCGAGCTCGCCGGGCCCCGGTCCGTCGCGTCCGGTCACGACCGTGACCGGAATCGTCATCGCTCTTCGCGGAACATGACGTGGCGGCGGACCTTGGGGTCGTACTTCATGAGTTCGAGTCGCTCCCGCGTGTTGACCTTGTTCTTGCGGGTGACGTAGGTGAAGCCGGTGCCGGCGGTCGACTTGAGCTTGATGATGGGTCGGTTCGCCGACTTGGCCATCAGAACTTCACCCCCCGCCGACGCAGATCGGCGACAACGGATTCGATGCCGTTCTTGTCGATCGTCTTGATGCCACGTGCCGAGACGGTGAGCGTGACCCAGCGCCGTTCGGAGGGGACCCAGAATCGCTTGCGTTGGATGTTGACCTTCCACATTCGTCGGGTCTTGCGCTGGCTGTGGCTGACGTTGTTCCCGAAGCCGGGGTGGGCGCCGGTCACCATGCAGACATTGGACATGGATACTCCTCGTGGTCGGTAGGGCTTGGTGGTTCAGGCGTGGTCGGGGTCGTCGAGGCCGTCGAGGTCCCACTCCGGGAGGGGATCGCTGAAGCGACGCCATCGATTCGGGCCGGCGGTCATCTCGCGATCGGTCAGGAGCGCCCCGTCGAGGCGGCTCCGGATCGCGGCTTCGTCGAGGGCCGTGCCGATGAACACCAACTCTTGTCGACGATCGCCGGCGTCACCGTCCCACATGGCGTCGAGGCTGCAGGTCTCCTCGGCGTCGAGATCCCACTCGTCACGCGGTGTGTCGGCGAGCCAACGCGACAGCGGCTCGAGGACGAGCGAGCCGCCGGCCTGGCTCCAGAGGCCCATGATGTCCGGCCGTGTGGCGAGCCAGATGAACCCCTTGGAGCGCAGTACCCCGTCGAACGGACGTCGGAGTGCCTTGGCGAGGCGTTTGGGGTGGAAGGGCCGACGGGCGCGGTAGACGAAGCTCGAGATGCCGAACTCGTCGGTCTCGGGTGGGAGTTCGCCGTTGAGCGCACGAACCCAACCCGGGTTCTCGGCGGCCTGTTCGAAGTCGAAGGAACCCGTGTCGAGGATCTGACGCAACGGGACCTGGCCGTTCGATGAACGGATGACCTCGGCGCCCGGGTTGAGGCGCTCGAGCAGGACCTCGAGTTTGGCGAGGTCGGGCTCGGCGACGAGGTCGCACTTGTTGATCAGGAGCACGTCGGCGAACTCGACCTGGTCGATGAGCAGGTCGACCACGGTGCGTTCGTCGTCCTCGTCGGCACCGACGCCGAGGCTTGCCAGGTCGTCGACGATATCGAGGTCCGAGGTGAACCGTTCGGCATCGACGACGGTGACCATCGTGTCGAGACGGGCGGAGTCACTGAGTGAGTTGCCCTCCTCGTCGATGAAGGCGAAGGTCGAGGCGACCGGCATGGGTTCGGAGATACCGGTGGATTCGATCAGGAGGTAGTCGAAGCGGCCCTCGGCGACGAGGCGGCCGACTTCGACGAGGAGGTCCTCGCGGAGGGTGCAGCAGATGCAGCCGTTCGTCATCTCGACGAGGCGTTCGGACGTGCGGTCGAGGCTCGCATCCCCGCTGCGGACGAGTTCCGCGTCGATGTTGACCTGGCTCATGTCGTTGACGATCACCGCGACACGGAGCCCTTCGCGGTTGGAGAGGACGTGGTTGAGGACGGTCGTCTTGCCGGCCCCGAGGAAGCCGGAGAGGACGGTCACGGGAAGTGGAGCCATGTCGGCAGTGTACCAGGAATGGGAGTCACTCTCATATACGATGAGGTTGTGAACCTCGACGACTACCTCGACAAGGTGCAGCTCCTCGATTGCGAGGGGAGGGTGACGGCGACGTTGATCCTCCAGCCGAACGGAACGGTGGCCGTCGAACGCACCAACAGCGTCCGCGTGATCGTCGAACCGTCGACTCGGACGGTGCTGACACCCGGCGTGCGCCTCGATGCCGGCCTCGTCGACGCAGCGTGTGCACTCGCGAGATCGTGACAGAACGACCAAGTAGCCAGAGGTGAGAACGTCAAGGGCATCGCGCCACGCGCCGGACGGCGATCTCGGACCCGAGCCGATGGCTGCGACGGACTCGGTCGGTCAGTCGAGGCCCGTGCGGCGCTCGTCCCAGTACGCCTTCACCGTGGTCGGCTGACCGCCGAGTCCGGCGGTCTTGATGGCGGAGCGGAGCGCGGAGATCGTTTGCGCCCGACCGGTGATGATCAGCGGATCGCTCGGCGCGTGAGCGACCGCGGCGAGGACCGAGTCGCGAAGGGCATCGTGCGGGGCGGAGCCGGCGGTCGGCACCACGGTGGCGTCGATTCCGAGCCCCGCCAGCACGTCTCGGTACGCGGTGGGGTCGGCCGCTTCGAAGATCCACACCGTCTGGTCGCTCTGTCCGCTCTGTTCGTGGCGGTTGACGGCGAGGCCGATGGAGGTCTCGTCACCTACGAAGAGCGCCGGGCCGGCGATGTCCTCCAGCCGGAGCGACGGGCGGGGGCCGAACAGTTGCAGCGACTCGCCGATCTCGATCCGCGCCAACGCTGTGGAGCCGGGCCCGCCCCCGTGGAGAAAGGCGATGATCGACGTGGCACCCGACTCGGCATCCCAGCGGATCGGGGTGTAGGTGCGCAGGGTGAGTCCGTCACCGAACCTGATCTGCACCTTGTGGCCCGGCTTCCAGGATGCCCCGACCAAGCCGTCGCCGCGAAGCCCGATGCGTCGGAACTCGGTGCCGACCTCCACGACGTCGGCGACCGTCGCGGTTCGGAGGAACGGACTGGTCGCGGCATCGACGAGTGCTCTGGTCAGTCGGCTCATGGACGGTCCTTGCTGCGGGGTCGATCGACCTGGCGAACGTCGAAGTGGGCGACTGCCTCGATGGCGACGCAGGATCGTTCGTGGACGGCGATTTGCGTGAGCGAGCGAACGTGCGCCGCAGCACTGCAGTCACACTCGATGTCGGTGTCGTACACCCGGAGTGCCCCCGTGTCTCTGCAGCGTGCACATCCCATCCGCCCCTCCTCAGCTCTGCCGGCTCGGTCCCGGTGGTCGGACTCCTGTGTAATTAGGCATTCCTAACAGAGGATAGGTGTACCTAACAAGAAGGAACTGAGGTGATGGATCAGATGCTCAGGTTGGTCGTCTCGGGCGGATGGTGGTGGTCGTGGACGATGTCGCCGGATGCGGCGCCGTGCCCGCGGTCCCGGGTGATTCCGAGGGTGATGAGCCAACCGACGAACACGATCGCGACGATCGGGAACGACGGCGGAAGGTTGAACATGGCCG